>PXDL01000311.1 GCA_003566395.1 Balneolia bacterium
AACGTTTGATTATGTGGCATCTACCTTTCAATATTCTATTGAATATATTGATGTGCATCATGGAGTATGGATTTTTAAAAAACAATAGAGAAAAACCAATCAGCTTTATATACTTAACATCCCACTTATTTTCTCATACATATTCTGCGTTTAATTGGCCCTCATTCTTAATACCCTTTGATATTGCGTACCTTTGCACGTCAATTTTCGGCAGCGTTATAAATGGGAAAAGAATCCCATATATAGAGTAAAACGCACAAAACCGCTCAATTAAATTGTTTACATTAACTACAATAGAAATAGTATGATACTTTCAATGACAGGCTACGGTAAAGCTACAGGGAGCCACAACAATAAAAACTTTACGTTCGAAGTAAAATCTTTAAACAGTAAACAGTCTGATATTTTTGTGCGTATGCCCTCAGTGTACAAAGAAATGGAACTACCTTTTCGATCACAAGTACACAAGAAGCTTCAACGCGGAAAAATTGAATTGAATCTAAATGTTGAAAGTACGGGTGCAGAAAATATACAAACCATAAATGAAAGGGCCGCAGAAAAATATTATCACCAAATACTTTCGTTAAGCGGGAAGCTCAATATTGAGCAAAGTAACATAATGGGAGATTTATTGAAATTACCTGAAGTTTTGGTTGCGGAGAAACCTGAAATTGATAATGAAGAAAAAAGGTTTCTTCAAAATCTTCTTGAAGAAGCTCTGGATAAACTCAATGAATTCAGAAAAACTGAAGGGGATAAGCTATATGAGGACTTCAGAAAGAGAATAGATATAATTTTAGAGAAACAAAAAACCGTAGAGCAACACGAAAGTGCGCGTATTGAAGCGGTAAAAAATAAAATAATTAAAGCTTTAGGGGAGTTGGGTGAGCAAAAAGAAAAAGACGAAAATCGTTTTGAACAAGAGCTTATTTATTACCTGGAAAAACTCGATATAACCGAAGAAAAAGTACGCTTACAAGCGCACTGCGATTACTTTAAAGAAACAATGAATGCCGATTATTCACAAGGAAAAAAACTAGGTTTTATATTGCAGGAAATTGGTAGAGAAATTAATACGATGGGTTCTAAGGCTAATTATGCACAAATTCAAAAGGCAGTTGTTGAAATGAAAGATGAGATGGAAAAAATAAAAGAACAAATGCTAAACGTTTTGTGATGTCAAACAACAAACTCATAATTTTTTCGGCACCCAGTGGCGCGGGTAAAACCACCATAGTACATCAATTATTGGAAATTATTCCCAATATAGAATTTTCTATATCAGCAACGAGCAGAGAAAAAAGAGTTACAGAAATTCACGGTGAGGATTATTACTTTATGAGTGCCGATCGCTTTAAAGCGGCAATTGAAAACGATGAATTTGTCGAGTGGGAAGAGGTATATCAAAATCAATTTTACGGTACGTTAAAAACAGAATTAAAGCGTATTTGGAATAAAGGCAATCACATTATTTTTGATATTGATGTTCAAGGTGGTCTTAACCTCAAAAAAGAGTACGGTTCAAATGCCTTAGCGGTTTTTATTCAACCTCCATCTGTGAGTGCTTTAGAAGAGAGGTTGAGAAAAAGAAAAACCGAGAGTGAAGAAAAAATAAAACAACGTATTACAAAAGCACAGGTTGAACTTAATTGTGCACAAGATTTTGACGTTATAATTGTAAATGATGATTTGCAAACCGCGGTTCAAGAAGCAAAAACAGCAATAGAACAATTCCTCAAAGCCTAAAATAATTAAAACTAATTTTTTATGAATATAGGTTTGTATTTCGGCACATTTAACCCCATTCATGTAGGGCATTTAATTATTGCTAATTACATGGCTCAAAATACTGATTTGGACAAAGTTTGGTTTGTAGTTTCGCCGCAAAATCCCCTGAAAAAAAACTCCAATTTACTTGAAGATTATCATCGTTTGGCTTTAGTGAAAACGGCTATAGAAAACAATCCTAATTTAGAATGCTGTAACATTGAGTTTGGCTTACCAAAACCCTCTTACACAACAACCACATTAGAAGCATTAAAAGAAAAGTATCCTCAATATAAATTTCATTTGATTATGGGAGAGGACAATTTGCGAACACTACATAAATGGCGTAATTACGAAACTATTTTACAAAATCACTTTATTTATGTGTATCCCAGGGCATTAACTGAGGAAGAAAGCGAAAAAATGAGAGGTAAAAAATCAAAATTTCATACACATATAAAAGTGAAACACGTAAAAGCACCCATCATGAAAATATCATCTACGCTCATTCGCCGTGCCATAAAAGAGGGAAAAGATGTTCAGTATTTACTTACACCTCCTGTTCATAAATACTGCGATGAAATGAATTTTTACAAATAGTATTTTTTTGGTCCGAACCGTTTAAAGACCTCTGAAAAGAGAGGATTTCAAAAAGCCCGCTTTATTGAAAAAATACTTCAACGAGGTAAGTAAAACACCGATTCCGTAAATTGAAGATCTTTGGAAATTTATAGATGAGGCTTCATCAAAATATTTGGTTGGGCAAGTAACCTCTGCAATTTCGTAACCCGCATAGCATATTTGGGCCAGCATTTGGTTGTCGAATATAAAATCATCACTATTTGTTTCATACGGTATTTTATGTAATACCTCAGCT
>PXDL01000591.1 GCA_003566395.1 Balneolia bacterium
ACCATCTGGAAGCTTAATACTGCCAGTCACATCAGTTGTCCGGAAGTAAAACTGTGGGCGATACCCATTAAAGAAAGGCTTATGTCTGCCACCCTCTTCCTTTTTAAGGATATAAGCCTCACCCTTAAATTTGGTGTGTGGCGTAATGCTAGCTTTCTTGGCGATAACCTGGCCTCGCTCAATCTGATCGCGCTTAACACCACGAAGCAGCAGGCCAACATTATCACCCGCCTCACCCTGATCAAGGGTCTTATTAAACATCTCAACTCCAGTGACCACAGCCTTCTGAGTGTCTTTAAGACCCACGATCTCGATCTCCTCTCCGACCTTCACCATACCCCGCTCGATTCTGCCGGTAGCTACCGTTCCACGACCTTCAATGGAGAACACATCCTCCACCGGCATAAGGAAGGGCTTATCCACATCTCTGGTGGGGAGAGGAATAAACTCGTCAACAGCCTTGAGCAGCCGCGCAATACTCTCTGCGCCCATCTCACTCTGCTCACCCTGAAGCGCCTTCAATGAACTTCCCCTGATAATTGGCGTATCATCCCCCGGGAAGCCGTACTCATTCAACAGTTCCACTACCTCCATCTCCACGAGATCAAGAAGCTCGGCGTCATCAACCACATCCACCTTGTTCAGGTAGACGAGGATGCGCGGAACATTCACCTGACGAGCCAAAAGAATGTGCTCTCTCGTCTGAGGCATCGGACCATCAGCCGCACTAACAACAAGAATCGCTCCGTCCATCTGAGCCGCACCGGTAATCATATTTTTTACATAGTCGGCGTGACCCGGGCAATCCACGTGCGCGTAGTGGCGCTCATCGGACTCGTACTCCACATGCGCACTGGCAATAGTCAGGGTCTTACTCTCATCACGGACCGTGCCTCCCTTGGCGATATCGGCATAGGATTTAACCACGGCCAATCCCTTATCTGCCTGAGTCTTTAAAATAGCTGCCGTTAGAGTCGTCTTACCATGGTCAACGTGACCGATAGTTCCAACGTTAACGTGCGGCTTGGTTCGCTCGAACTTTTTTTTGCCCATAATCAGCTCCGTTCAATACAATTAATACAATTAAAAATCCAAAATAAACTCTATCCCTCTCTCGCCTCTCCGTGCGCACCCCCCATCATTTCGCAATGAGACTCTCGGCAACGTGCGTCGGCACCACATCATAGTGGTGATACTCCATCGTAAAGCTTGCTCTTCCCTGCGAACCAGATCTGAGATCCGTCGCATATCCGAACATCTCAGAGAGCGGAGCATGAGCCTTAACAATCTGGCCTCCAGCCCGCGCCTCCATACCGAGAATCTTTGCCCTGCGCCTGTTAAGGTCGCCAACAATATTACTGATAAAGTCGTCTGGACAAACCACCTCCAACGACATCACCGGCTCAAGCAAATCCATCTTTACCTTCCGACACGCCTCTTTCACACACATCGAACCGCAGATCTTAAAGGCAAGCTCACTCGAGTCAACCTCATGGAAACTACCAAAATATAGCGCAACCCTCAAATCTATCACCTCAAAGCCGGCCAAAATGCCCCCTTTCAAGGCATCCTCGATGCCGTGGCGGACTGCGGGAATATACTCTCGGGGGATGACACCACCCTTAATCTCATCCACAAACTCAAAACCAGCCCCTCTCTCCAAAGGCTCAATGCGGAGGGGAACCTCGGCGAACTGGCCCCTTCCGCCCGATTGTTTGGCGTACCTCAATGAGTGCTCCACCGTGCCCGCGATAGTCTCTCTGTAAGCCACCTGGGGTTTGCCTGTTGTAGATTCAACCTTAAACTCTCTTTGCAGACGCTGCCTTACTACATCGAGGTGCAGCTCTCCCATACCCGCGATAATTGTTTGCCCAGTCTCTGGATGAATACTCAACCTTAAAGAGGGATCCTCACGGGAGAGCTTGCCCAGAGCCACGCCCAAACGCTCCTCCTCCGCCTTGGTCTTGGGCTCAATGGCCACACTAATCACAGGCTCTGGAGCAAAGATACTCTCCAGCACGATAGGCTTATCAACAGCACAAAGAGTGTCGCCAGTGGCAGTGTTTTTCAACCCTACCGCCGCTCCTATCTGACCCGCCGATATCTCCTTAATATCTTCTCGCTTCTCCGCGTGAATCTGTAAGAGGCGTCCGACTCTCTCCTTCTTGCCCGTACGAGAATTCAACACAGTGCCCCCTGATTCAATCTTACCCGAATAGATACGAAAGAAGGTAAGAACCCCGACATAAGGATCCGAAATAATCTTGAAAGCTAATGCCGCAAAGGGCTCTTCAACAGTGGCCCTACGGGAGATGGTGTTCTCCTGCTCCGGTGTTGCATCCATCGGAGAACCCAAGATAGGAGGCACTTCAAGGGGAGAGGGAAGGTAGTCAAGCACACCATCCAGGAGAAGTTGAACCCCCTTATTCTTGAAGGCGGTGCCACAAAACACTGGGAAGACCTCAAGCTTAAGAGTAGCAGCACGAATGGCGCTACGAAGCTCTTCTGCAGACACATCCTCATGATTAAGATATTTCTCCATAATACCCTCATCATGATCCGAGATCTTTTCCAAAATGTACTCACGAGCCGATGTAGCTGAATCCAAAAGGTCGTCAGGGATAGCGACAACCTCAATC
>PXDL01000063.1 GCA_003566395.1 Balneolia bacterium
CATAACACTCTCGGGCCGGGCCGACGGAAGCACTTGGGCGGCCGGACTCATCACCGATGAATCCGGGGAAAAAAGCATCACCCTTGTACCGCTCGATGAGCGCTTCGGCCACAACGGACTTATTTTACGGGCTTCGGGACCTTCGCCCCTGCCGGAGCACGTGACTGAAAAAGCGCGGCTTTTGATAGCGTCGGAACCGGAACCGGGGGCCCTGAATAATTTTTTATGCAGTTTGTGATATGCCCTTTAGAAACTATCTTTATGAAAATTCTGATTCCGACAATTCCGGCTGCACTTTTCATACGTGCCGAGACCGGAAACCCGCCGATTCACCTTGATTCAACATCGATCACATGCACGAACATAATCGCAAAAAGCTATTTGAACTTTTCCAGCCTTCCGCCGACGCCCTGATTTACCTGAAAGGCGGAACAGTGCTGCATCGCTACAATACCGATTTCGAATACAGCTTTCGCCAGGAATCCAATTTCATGTATCTGACCGGGGTGAAAGAACCCGATTTCCAGCTCATTATGGATATCAAAGATCAGACCTGGCATCTGGTTTTACCCCGGCGCGACTCCAAATTTGCGGTCTGGATGGGCTACGTACATCCTCCCGAATATTACAAGGAAACTTTCGGGCCGGACAGCGTACTTTTTGAAGATCAGCTTGAACTTGTTTTCTCACGGCGCTCGCCGGAAACCGTGTACTGCCTCGGCGATGAAACCGCCGACGTGCTCCGGGGCTTCAATCTGACAGCCAATACCGACACCTTGCCCGAAGCGCTCGCCTACTGCCGGAGCATCAAATCGGAAGCGGAACTGGAGCATCTCCGCATAGCTTCAAAAATAGCGGGCGAAGCGCATATAATTGCCATGAAAGCGGCCGGGGCCGCCGGGTTTGAGTACGAAGTGAAGGCGGCATACGAATATCACACAAAACGCAACGGCCTGCTCCACGAACCCTACAGCGGCATTTTTGCATCGGGAGCCAACAGCGCGATTTTACACTATGTGGAAAACAACCGGGCGATTCCGAAAAACAGCCATTTCCTGATTGATGCCGGCACCGAGGTGGAAGGCTATGCCGCCGACATTACGCGGACCTTTCCCGTCAGCGGCCGGTTTGAGAATCCCCTTTCCGATCTCTACGATATTGTGCTTAAAGCCATACGGGAAACCATCAGCGGCGCCCGCCCCGGCGTAAAAATGGAAGACCTTCAGCTGCACGCCTGCCGGGTTATCCTGGACGGTTTAAAGGGCCTCGGGCTTGTGCACGGCCGCATTGAAGATATGATGGAGATCAATCTCTTCGCCCTCTTTTTCCCGCACGGACTCGGCCATTTCCTCGGCCTGGATACCCACGATGTAGGCGGCTACCTCAAAGGCGTGGAACCTATCGACCGGCCCGGCCTCCGTTTTTTACGGGCACGCCGCACGCTCGAAAAAGGAATGGTCATCACCATAGAACCCGGCCTCTACATGATCCCCGCCCTGCTCGAACCGGCCTTTAAGGATAAAACGAACAAACCGTTTCTGAATGAGAGTAAACTTCGCAAGCTGCTCGGTTTTGGAGGAATCCGGATTGAAGACAATCTTGTCATCACCGAAACCGGATACGAAAACATGACGCCGGTTCCCAAATCAAGAGAGCGAATCGAAGAAGTTATGGCCGGTTAGCCTGTCTTGTACTCCTGATTCTCTATTCACCCCTTTCGCACGTTCCCATGAAACACGGCACCACCGGTTTAATTCTTTTCGTTTTTGGTATTATGATGACGGCTTCATCCTGTGAAGCTTCCACCGGGGAACAGCACGAACTCCCGGAACTTGAGGCCATGATCGGCCAGATGCTTATGGTGGGTTTCCGCGGGTTTGACGTGGACGAGTCCGATACCATCATAGAAGACATCACCACACGAAACCTCGGCGGGGTGATTCTGTTCGATTATGATGTGCCCGCTTCCAGCCCTGAGCGCAATATTAAATCGCCGGAGCAAACGGCGCGGCTGGTAAAGCAGCTTCAATCCCATGCCGAAACGCCGCTTTTTATTGCCATTGATCAGGAAGGCGGACGCGTAAACCGGCTCAAAACCCGATTCGGTTTTCCTGAAACGGTGAGCCACCACTATCTCGGCGAGCTGAACGATCCGGACTCCACGCGGTACTATGGCCGGCAGATCGGAGAAACGCTGGCCGGGCTGGGCATCAACATTAACTTTTCGCCCGTGGTTGATGTCAATACCAATCCCGAAAATCCGGTGATCGGGCGTCTTGAACGGAGCTTTTCGGCCGACCCGGAGCTTGTTATCAAGCACAGCCGTATCATGCTGGAGGCATTCAGGGAGCACGGAGTTCACGGCACCGTCAAACACTTTCCGGGCCACGGCAGCGCCTGGAACGACTCCCACTACGGCATGGCCGACGTCACCGAAACCTGGCACGAAACAGAACTGGAACCTTACCGCGCTCTTTTTGCCGACGGATCCGCAGAGCTTGTCATGTCCGCACATATTTTTAACGAAACCTGGGATGAAAACCATCCGGCCACGCTCGTGCCTTCGGTAATGACCGGACTGCTGCGGGACGAACTCGGCTTTACGGGGCTTCTTTTTTCCGATGATATGCAAATGGG
>PXDL01000516.1 GCA_003566395.1 Balneolia bacterium
GCTCCGGTAGCCGATACCTTCGCGTATTGTCTGATGCCGAACCATCTGCATTTGATGCTTCGGGTTAAAGGTGAGGAAGAGGGATGGGAGCATTTGAGGGAAAAGAGGCCAAATATAAATTCGAACCTCCAAGGTTTTGGAAACCTTGGAGGTTCGAATTTAAACTTCAGCCCATTTATCAGTAAGCAGTTTTCAAATCTTTTCAATTCATATACCAAAGCCTACAACAAGCTCTACAATCGTATGGGAAGCCTTTTTATACCGAATTTCAAACGCAAACCCGTAACCAGTGAAAGTTACTATCTCAGGTTGATGGCTTACATTCACCTAAATCCGGTTCACCATGGATTTGTTGACCGGCCTGAAGATTGGCTGCATAGCTCGTGGCATGCGTATCTGCAGGAAAAGCGCACGCGGATAAATAAAGATGAAGTTTTGGAGTGGGCGGGTGGGCGCGATGTGTTTTTCAAGATGCATCAGGATATCCATTTTGAAAAATTCCAGGGTATTTTTGAAGAATAATTTTGAATTATGACCATCACCGGAACGCACATAGCCTATTTACACACCTGCAAACGTAAGCTTTGGCTTTTTGCCCGGTATATACGAATGGAACATGACTCGGAGACCGTGCACCAGGGTAAACTAATCGGAGAACACTCTTATGCACGGCGATCTGAAAAGTATACCGAACTTGAAGTTGCCGGCTCAAAAATTGATTTCTACGATGTGGGAAATAAAGTCGTGCATGAAGTCAAGAAATCGAATAAGGTGGAGCGCGCGCATATCGCACAGGTTTTGTTCTATCTGTGGCTGCTCGAACAGGAGGGAATTGACGGAGTTACCGCACGAATTGAGTATCCGAAATTGAAAGAAACACGTGAGCTTGAAATGACTGCGGAAAGCAGGCAAAATGTGACGTCATGGGTTTCGGAAGCCCGGAACGTTATTCAAGCGGAGAATTGCCCTCCCGTTATAAACAAACCGATTTGCAGGTCGTGTAGTTATTTTGAATTCTGTTATGCAGGCGAACCGGAAATGGATTCGGAGGAGAGTGCATCATGAAACGTACGTATTACCTGTTCAATCCCGGGCGGTTATCGCGAAAAGACAACACTCTGAAATTTACCCCTGTGGATGAACATGGCACGGAAGGCTCACCCCGGTATATACCGGTAGAAGGAGTGGAGGATTTGTACTGTTTCGGAAGTCTCGATGCAAATTCCGCTATGTATAATTTTTTAGGGAAGCAGGGTATCAGCGTTCACTTTTTTGATTATTACGAGCATTACACAGGTTCATTTTTAGCAAAAGAATACTTGCTGGCGGGACAGGTTCAGGTGAATCAGGTGCTGCACTATCATGACCGGTATCGGAGAATGAAACTTGCCCGTAAACTGGTGGAAGGTGCATCGGCCAATATGCTTCGGAATCTGAAATATTACCGCAATCGGGGCCCCGAAGTAGAGCCGCAGATCGGGCGCATCGGAGAGTTGGCGGAGGCTATCGGCAAGGTGGAAGAGGTTTCAGAGTTATTGGGCATAGAAGGCAATATCCGGCAGGTCTATTATCAGGCATTTGAACAAATCATACCTGACTTCCGGTTCGAAAAGCGCAGTCGCAGGCCTCCGGAAAATGAAATAAATACCTTGATTTCGTTTGGGAATATGATGTGCTACACGGCTGTGCTGTCGGAAATTTATCATACCCAGCTAAATCCTACGATCAGTTTTTTGCATGAACCGGGGGCCAGGCGGTTTTCGCTCGCGCTTGACCTTGCTGAAATATTCAAACCGGTACTCACCGACCGGATTATCTTCAGTGTGCTGAATAAAAAGAAGCTTAAAACCTCGGATTTCGAGCGTATAGGCAGTGTGTTCACCCTGAAACAAAGCGGACGCAAAACGTTTGTGAAAGCATTTGAAGAACGGCTGAAAGAAACATTTCATCACCGGAAGCTGAAGCGCAATGTCAGCTATAAACGCCTGGTGAGGATGGAGTGCTACAAGCTTGTAAAGCACATCATGGAAATAGAGCCCTATGAACCCTGGAAGGCGAACTGGTAGAGTTAGAGCCCGGAACCCATAAACGGTAAACCCGATGTACGTTATTTTAGTCTATGACATCAACAAGAACCGGGTAGGCAAGATGCTGAAACTGTGCCGGCGTTACCTTACCTGGATTCAGAACTCTGTATTTGAAGGACAAATTACGCGGGCCAAGCTGGAAGAATTGAAGTTGAAAGCAGACAAGATTATGAAAGACGGCGACAGTCTCATTATATTTATTAGCCGTGATAGTAAATGGCTTGAGAAAGAAATAGTCGGTGAAGAAAGAAGCAGCACTGATACTATGCTATAGCAGGTTTGGTCGTCGATCTTCAGAAAAACAACTGATCAGGCAGATGAAAACTGGTGATCATTAAATAAAAAAAGCTTGGAATGCCCGAAAACGGCGTCGTCGTACCCCCGGGGAAATTACGCTATCCCATATCGACGACCGGATGCATAAAACCTCAAGGTAAAACCCTCGATTCTTTTTCAAATACCGGGGAAAATGCGTAAAATAGGACGTCTTTTAATCGTACCTGAGAGGAATTGAAATAAAAATGAGAAACTGGTAATTATGGCCGCGTCC
>PXDL01000109.1 GCA_003566395.1 Balneolia bacterium
TGTATAAACGCTTGTATGAACATTCACCGGTTGGGTGAAAATACATAGAATCGCTAAACATAGTAAATCAAAGGTAGTACGCTAAACTCGGGGTGGAAAGCTCACGGATTTAGGATTATACGTTTAATAACCCGGTACGGTTTGTGGATCCAACGGGTATGATGCCTTGTGACCCTGAGGATGATAATTATGAGATTTGCGAATGGGGAGCGGTGAAAGAAGCTGAATGGGCGGCGATTGACGCAGGCCATGATCCGTTTGATGTTTGGAATGCAAATTATAATACTTCGGGTTTGTCATCTGGAAATTATCAAGAAAGTCTTAGCATAAAGAAAATTAATTATCATACAGCGGGTGATCAACAATTAATTAATCAAATTCTGGTATATTTGTTAATACTTCAGGCCTATGAAAGAAAAACTGGTTCTCTATTATCTATTTTTGATTATACAAACGCTGCTGGTATTCAAATAGGTGGAGGGGAAGGTTCGTTTGCATCATATAGAACACTACAGGGGAATACTGTGGTTGAAGGAAATAGGTTTCCATTAGCTATTGCCGTAGGGACTCCATCTTCTTTTGTATTGTCTGAAAGAGTAACAACTTTTGACGTAAGGGTTAGTGTTACTGAGGTACCTTATCGAGGTAGGCCAATCACTAATGCTGAAATGAGAGCTCCTGACGGATTTAGCAGCCCAGCGCCATTTGTGTTAAGATTTAGTTTAAATAATAGAGATTTCAATTCATTTTATAGAAAATTTCTAGCGCCATCAAATTATGGATTTAATGTTCGATAAAATGAAACTTATAAATGTATTAATATTATTGCTAACAATTACTGCTTGCCAGACAGAAAGAAATAAGCTTTATTGTGATGAGAATGATTTTATTGCGAATTATTGGTGGCCATCTGATGATTATAATTTTATGCTTGTTCATGTAAGTAAATCGTTGGATGAGTATAGGGTCGACTGCTTTAGAATCTATGAGCTTGACGAGGAGTATTCATTTGCCCTAAAACGCTCATCTGAGTTATTAGATTCGTCTTTAGTAAATAATATTGACCGATTTGAAATAGAAGGATATCCTGAATTGTTAGATCGAATCGAGAGCTTTAGTATAACGGATTTTAAGATTGTCAGAAACCAGGTTGTAATAACCCATGAAGATGATTTGTACCGAGATAAGCTTTATGCTGAAAACATGTATTTTTGGGATAAGGATGAAAAAGTTTTCAGATTCGATGGCTTAGGGATTAGTTTCAGCTTAACAAGAACTGAATTATATTTCGATTAGTGGAATAGGGGGCATCTTTAAAAAAAGCCTTCTGGACAAATTCGTTGGGATACTACCGGAGTTGATAACTTCCCCAAAAGTATGTCCAGTATAGCAAAAAAAGTCTCCCTGCGTTGGTTTGGCTAACGACTAAACCAACACAAACCCAACAAACAAGGAAACAATGGAATTCACAAAATTCCAGTTAAAGATGCTCAGAAGCAGCAAACACACAAAACGTGAGATTGGGCTGCAGGAAGATCGAACGCGCCGCTTTATTATTTATTTACCCACCGGTGCGCAATTACCGTTTTGAAAACCCATATTCTTCAGCTAAATTTTCTTTAACCCTGAAAAAACAGAAAAGTAGCCATGCTTATTAAAGCGAAGAAAAACAATTCCGGTAAGAAGCTGGACAAAAAGATAAAGGAAATTAAACCCGTAAAAGTCTTTAAGTCCGGCTTGCATTACGGTAAGGTGAACTGGGAAGATGACCCGGTTGAATACCAAAATAATAAGCGTAATGAGTGGGATTAGGCTGGTTTCTGATACAAACCCATTGATTTATGTGTTAAATGGTGACCGAGCGCTGTCTCCCCTCGCAGCTGAGATATTGGACGGGAAACAGGTATGGGTATCTGTTATCACCGAATTGGAGCTGTTCGCAAAAAAAGGATTAAAACCACAGGAGAAAAAGGAAATTGAACGGCTTATTAATGCTTGTTTTGTAATTGACATAAATGCAGAGATAAAAAAGATCACCAAAAAACTGCTTCAAAAACGCAGCATCAAGCTACCTGATGCGATCATAGCAGCTACGGCGCTTTATTTAGATTCACCATTGGTCACCGCTGATGCACAGTTTCAAAAGATTGATGAATTAAGCGTTATTCATTTAACCAAAGAGGGTGAAGATTAGGCTTATGATATCATTGGATACTGACGTATGCACACTGGCTTTCAGTTCACCTCTGACCACGGGGGCAACCTAATCGGCAACAGCGAGCGAAATATAAACCGTATGACTTACAACCCTTCGGCTGCGCTCAGGACAGGCCACTGCAACCTCGCCCAGCACATCAGCACCGATGCCGGACTCCACCAGTACACCTACAACCCGGAAGGCCTGCGTGGCAAGAAGTACAGTCCGTCGAATGGCGATAACTGGACGGTAAACACGCGCTATGTGTACGGCGCCTACGGTGAGTTCATCGCCCAATACACCGGCGAGACACCCCAATTCCGCACCATCACCACCGGTACGGGTGAAACCCTCGGCCGCATGGACACAGACGATGACACCCGCTACTACTACCTCAAAGACCACCTCGGCTCGGTACGCGTAACCCTGATAGATAA
>PXDL01000485.1 GCA_003566395.1 Balneolia bacterium
ATTGCCGGTCAGAAACCTTATATCACAAGCACGGGCTTCATTCACTTCTGCCGTAAAATTTCCGGGTACGGGGATTTCCCCATCTGTTTCCACCGGCATTTCTGCGGCCTTCCAGGCTGTGAATCCTCCGTTTAAGACGGACGCGTTTTCATGACCATACAAGCTCAGGGCATAAAACAGCCGGGAAGCACCCAGGCCGTTACCGTTATCATACATAATTACATGTGAATCGCCGTTCACGCCGATTGTTCGCATCAGCTGCTGAAAATGTTCGGCATCCACCAAAAAGTGCTCCACTTCATGCTCCGTATCCACCAAAGCCGGGGCACCTCCGAACCATACCGCTCCGGGAATATGGCCGTCGGTGAAGCCTTCGGCTCGCATATCAACCAGAACCGTGTTTTCATCGGCCATAAGGCGGCTGATATCCTCTGATTCCACCAGCAGATGTGCATTCGGATAGTCATTTTGAACGGCCTCCGCTTGAGCGAAAAGTACCGGTACAGTCATTATCAATAGTAAAGCAGTAATCAGATGCGTTTTCATATCAGGGGTTTTGGGTGAGGTGATGCCGGTCGGATTCTATCAAAATACATATTCCTCTTCAGAAGTTCATTTCTTCTCTCACGACTTGCGAGCAGGGCGATTATCATACCAGCGACTGTTTAGCGGAGTGGCTCATCCTTAACGCTTTACTCCCCAGAGTTATTTACGCCATAATTTTCACGGCGGGAATATTGGTGCCGGTATAAATCACCTTCCCCGGATGGGCGGGATTCCAACTTTATAAATGTTAAAAATTAGTTTCTGCTCCTCTTTCTTCTTCGGAGATAATTCCACCTATAATGACAGCATTCTGTCGGCAGGTACTTATATTTAAGGCCATGACCCCGGACCCCTATATCACATTTTTGAAACCGGCTTTAGGTACGGTCTTGTTTTGGTTTCTTCTGGCTTTTACCCCCGACGGCATACTCACGGCTCAGGACGACCGCTATACCTTTACCTATCGCCATATCACCCTTGATGAAGCCCTGCAACGGCTTTCTGATGAGGCCGGTGTTTCGTTTATTTATCAAAGCGGGCTTACCCGGAATATCCGTGTGAATGGTACGGCGAGAGATCAAACCGTACGTGACATTCTGGACAATCTGCTGCTGAATACGCCCCTTCAATACCGGAAAAGCGACACCGGAACCTACGTCATTTTCAGGCCTGTTACCGGCATCTACCGGCATGGAGCGATAACAGGAAACGTAAGCGACGCCTCAACAGGTGAAAGCCTCGATCGGGTTAATGTGTACATAGAGGCCCTGTCAAGAGGTGCCTCAACCGGACCGGAAGGACAGTATGACCTTCAGCGGCTTCAGCCCGGCACGCACCAAATACAGGTTTCGCATGTAGGCTACCGCACCCTTACAACCACTGTTGAAGTACTTCCGGGCATGGAAAACGTGTATACCTTTTCTCTCGAACCGGCCATGGTTGCCGAACGAAGGGTTATCGTCACCGATGCGTTGAGTCCTTTGCAGTATATGAGAGCCGGGAGCGATATTACCGAATTCGAGGCTTTTTTCATCCAGAACCCGGCCGGTACGCCCGATGCGATGCGTCCGCTTGGCGACGTGCCGGGCGTTCGTTTCAATTCCCCCCTTGCCGATCTGTCTCTTCAGGGCAGCCCCTCCACCCAGCACCGCGTGGAACTCGACGGCACGCTGGTTTTCAGTCCGCTCTCAATGGGTCGGCTGTTGAGCGCATTCAGTCCGTTCGCCGTACGCCGTCTTACATTGCACAGTGCCGGGTTCGGTGCTTCGGCCGGCAGCTCGCTTTCCGGTGTGGTCGCGGTTGAACAGGCCGCTTCGCTTCCCGGTGCCGATCCCTTTCTGGTACAAACCGATTTCAACAGCTTAAATCTGCGCGGACTTTATGAATGGGAGCCTGCGTCGGGCTACCGGCTTTACACCATGGCCGCAATCCGGCATCAAACGCCCTGGATCAGCCTGAACCCTTCCGTACGCCAAACCATCCGGGCATTTCACCGGGCCGATCCGTTGCTTTACAGCCGCCAGGTTCCGGATGAAGAGCAGCCGCAGCCGGGCAAGGCGCTATCGAGAGAGTATCGTTTAGGCTTTTATGATCTTCATTTTTCCGGCCTGCTTCGTCACCCCGATCTGGCGAGTACATCCCTGAACCTGTATGCCGGACGCAGTACAATGAAACCTGCCATTTCAACCGAAAGCACGCCCACAGGCCGTTTCGGGACGCTGTGGCTGGAGGATGATTACCGCTGGCATAATCGCCTTGCCAATGTTTCACATGCCGTGCTGCTTTCGGATAATGCAGGAATAAGGGGTGATGTAAGCGTGAGTTATCATGAGTTCGGACACGAATTCAACGGTATTTTTGAACAGCCGGGTTTACCTGATAACCACCCGCTGTATGAGCACAACATGAGGCATCAGGCAACGCTCATTTCCGGGGGGCTGACCTACATGTACGAGTGGGATGTCCAAACGTCGTTGGAGTCAGGATTCAGCGCTAATTTCACCAACATATTTCTGGAAATTTCCGACTTTCCGGGTTCGCCTTTATTCGCTGAGATTCAGCAACGACATTTTTCCGG
>PXDL01000577.1 GCA_003566395.1 Balneolia bacterium
ACAGTATCAGTAAACAGTATCAGTGGTCAGTATCAGTGGACAGTCTGAAGGAATAAATAGTAGCTTGAGCTTGAGATCTCACTAATTTTCTTTGTGAAAATTCCATTCAACATTCAAAATTCAAAATTCACCATTGGAGCGAAGCGACCCCTCCGCACATATATTTTTCATATAGCGCGAATTCCGGTATTTTGAGGGTATGAAGAAATTCGTTCTTAAACGACAAGAGCCCGTCAGACCCGATTACTCCATCGACTATGAAGGGCTGCTGAATGCCGCGCAGTTGGAAGCCGTGATGCACCAAAACGGTCCGGCCCTGATTATCGCAGGGGCCGGAACCGGCAAGACACGTACTCTCATGTACCGTGTGGCCCGTTTAATCGAGGCCGGTGGCGATCCCTCGAAAATCCTGCTACTTACATTCACCCGCCGCGCCGCCCGTGAAATGCTGGACCGTGCCAGTTCCATTCTGGATGAGCGATGCCGCAAGGTAAAAGGAGGGACGTTCCACTTTTACTGCAATCAGCTGCTGCATCGCTATCATGACCGCATCGGGTTCCCTGATAACTTTACTATTATAGATGCTTCCGATGTGCAGGACGTGCTTCACCTGCTTCGCTCGGATATGAAGCTGGACCGGATGCAGAAACGTTTCCCCAAGAAAAGCACGCTCAGAAATATTATCAGTGCTTCGGTGAACCGGGGCCTGAGTCTGTATGAGGTTGTTGAGTCTTCCTATGATCAGTTTCTGAATCACATAGAGCGTATTGAGGAGCTTGCTGCGGCTTACCGGGCGTACAAGCGCGAACATCACATTATGGACTTCGATGACCTGCTCACCTATACAGTGGAGCTGCTGCAGGATGATGAGGTCCGGGCCGAAGTGCAGGCCGTGCACCATCATGTCCTGGTTGATGAGTATCAGGACACCAACGCCATTCAGGCTGAACTGGTAAGACTGTTTGCACCTCCGAACCGGAATGTGGTAGTTGTTGGGGATGACGCGCAGAGCATCTACCGGTTTCGCGGGGCCGATCATCAGAACATCATGCGTTTCCCTGAATTATTTGAAGGCACGAAACGCATCACCCTTGAGCAAAACTACCGGTCCACCGGAAATATACTGCGCGTAGCCAACCGGATTCTGGAGCAGGCCCGGGAGAAATACGATAAAAAGCTCTTTACAGAGCGTGGAGACGGAGAGCTTCCGGCTCTGGTGAAATCTGCCGACACGCGGGAACAGTCACGGTTTGTAACCCAGATGCTGATGAATTTGCGGGAGCAGGACATCGGCTTGAACCAGACTGCGGTGCTTTTTCGCAACGGCCGGGATTCGTTTGATCTGGAAGTGGAGCTGAACCGGCGGAAAATTCCATTTATTAAATTCGGTGGGCAAAAGTTTTCCGAAGCGGCCCATATCAAAGATGTTCTGGCTCATCTCCGGGTAATTGTAAACGTAGGAGACGCGCTGTCCTGGAACCGTATTCTAACATTGATAGACGGCATCGGCCCGAAAACGGCGGCTGATCTTACGGGCTGGCTGAATCAGGCGCAAAATCCGTACGAACTGGGTAGTTCCGGCATGGTATCGGAGAGTTTCAAGAAAGGCCTGCTCGGGTTAAGTCAGCTGTTGATTGATCTAAAGAACGAGATGACCACTCCTGCGGAAGCCATTCGTCATATCACCGCGTATTACCGCCCGATTTGCGAGAAAAGATTCGACGACCATCCCAAACGGTTAAAAGACCTGGAGGCATTTGCCGACATAGCTTTGGACTATCGTGATTTTCATCAGCTTATCGAAGAGTTAGCCCTTGATCCCATCGAGGCTACCGCAACCGAGACGCTTGAGGGTAAAGAAGATGAGCCGCCGCTGATCCTCAGCACTATTCATTCGGCCAAAGGACTGGAGTGGGACCATGTTTTTCTGATTCAATGCCTCGACGGTATCATCCCCTCTGGTTTTTCCGTAGGGGATCAGGATGAGCTTGATGAGGAGCTGCGGCTGCTGTATGTAGCGGTAACCCGTGCCAAAGATATGCTTTATATCAGCTATCCGGTACTTCACCACAGCGGTTTCGGTGATGTTTTTACCAAGCCCTCCCGATTTATCGAAGATTTCAATGAGCACCTGCTCGAACCCTGGATTCTGACTGAGGAACCCCCCGACGATACAGCCTCACTGCCTGGTAATTCAGAGTGAAAAAATTCAGAATTTAGAATGGATAATTCAAAATTGGTGGGAGAGGATTCCCACTCCTTCACCTAATTCGGCTCCTGAGCGTATTCGGCGCACATAAAAAAAGCTCCTCCACTTTTCAAGGGGAGGTGGCCGCGGAGCGGTCGGAGGGGTTACCGGGAGTGTGAATACACCGCGGAACTAACGCGCGGGCCAGAACACATTCCGAAGCAGTTTAAACCACAGCAACCACCCCGTCAGCCTGTCGGCTGCCACCCCTCCCTGGTAAGGATGGGAGCTTTTTTGTATCCCGCTGGAGTTTGATTACCTCCCCAAAAATCATGCAATCTAAAACCTAAAATGTCTCATAAATCATCTACGAAAGCTCCTCCACTTTTCAAGGGGAGGTGGCCGCGGAGCGGTCGGAGGGGTTACCG
>PXDL01000269.1 GCA_003566395.1 Balneolia bacterium
GCATGCCGGGTTTTCTTTGACACCCGTAAAAAAACAGAGAACCTTAAATTGTAAGTGACAACTCTTACTCTTACCAGATGGCTGCGTAAGCATGCCTCTTGCTCCGTTAGTTGCCCGCCTGTAGGCGGCTTTCCGAGCACCGACTTATTACAGGCTATCCCTCGCTGTTGATCAGGCAGCACGGGAGACATTTTACTGATCTGGTTCTGAAGAGCTGAGTCAGCCGGCTAACTTCAGGATGAGATCCAACCGCTGAATAAGCATGTAGATATTTGCAGGTTCACCATTTCGGACCCGGGTTCGACTCCCGGCATCTCCACTATTAAAAAGCCCGATCGGAATTTTCCGGCCGGGCTTTTTTTATATGAGGTAAACTGAATTAACGCAAAACGTCTGCTACTTCACCATCAGCATTTTGCGTGTGCTTACCTGTCCGTTTACGGTGATGCGGTAGAGATAGACGCCGCTGGAAAGTCTTGAGCCGTCGAACACGCTTGTATGGGTTCCCTGCGTCCGGTTTGCGTTTACCAGCGTGGCTACGCGCCGGCCGGCAATATTATAGACTTCCAGCTTCACATGTCCGCTTTCCGGCAGGGTATAGCGGATGGTCGTGACCGGGTTGAACGGATTCGGGTAGTTTTGATCAAGTTCAACGGATTGAGGTACATCCCGGGGATCGGTTGCGATATTCACAGGAGGCATGTAGTTCGGGTCCAGGCTCCAGACGGTGAAGCCCGCAGCGGGTTTATCTCCGGCGCGGTTGAAGCTGCCGGCGACCCAAAGGTCCGTGTCCCATACCAGCAGATCATTGACTCTGCCGTTTGTTCCCGATCCAAGGGGAAGCCATTCGGTGCCGTCGTCCGATAGCCTCGCGATGTTGTTAAGCTCTATATCGAGGGATTCATCAAATTCCCCTCCGATGTAGATGGTTCCTTCAAGAGTTGCTATGGCCTCAACCCGAAAACCTATACCGTTGTCTATGGTGGAGCCGACTGTTTGCCAGGTTCCGATATTGGCAAGATTCATTTTGGCAATGAACCGCCCGGCCCTGTCAACCAGATTTGTAAACCGGCCGCCAATGTAAAGATGGTTGTTGTGGACATGCAGGGCCAGAATTTCTTCATTGGGTGAGCCCCCGGGAATCGGCTCCCAGTTCTGATTTTGCAGATCGTATCTGGCTATGCGAGTGGCGGCCTGCTCTCCGGCTTGCTCAAACCGGCCTCCGGCGTACAGGTATCCGTCGTGGATGAGGATATCGTTTATCCATCCGTCGGTCCCTTCACCCAGTGGATGAAACTCCCCGGTCGGCACATGGTATCGCATGATGCGGTTTCCCGAAACATCACCAATGGATG
Source organism: Balneolia bacterium (assembly GCA_003566395.1). Taxonomy (GTDB): domain Bacteria; phylum Bacteroidota; class Rhodothermia; order Balneolales; family Cyclonatronaceae; genus Cyclonatronum. Next base: position 1,356 of record PXDL01000269.1, read on the forward strand.
AAAAACTGCCCGCTATGTAAATATTGTCGCCGTCTGCTGCAAAGCTAAGCACCCTTCCGCCCATACTCTGGGATTCAGGAATTAACGTGCTCCACTCCCGGTTCAACGGGTCGTACTTGGCAAGCCTGTTGCCGGGGTCGTTTCCGGTTTGGGCAAATGAGCCGCCTACATAGATATAGCCCTGATGTTCCAACAGCGCGAACACTTCTCCGTTCGGACGAAGCCATCCGGAAGTGGTTTCCAGCCAGCCGCGGTTTCCGGGTGCGAATGCCGCAAAGCGATCAGCGGGAAGTTCGGCGGAGCTTCTGAAAAATCCCCCTGTAAAAAGCTGATTATCGAAACGTGTCAAAACGTTTGTTCGTGCCTCCTGATGTAATCCTTCACCGAGCAGTGTTACTCGGTTTTCATCAGGTGAATATCTTATGATCCGCCCGCTGATAGCTCCGTTAACCCAGTTCACCGGACCGAAGCTGATGACATTCCCCTGAAACTCACGAAGCCCTAAAAAATTAAATGTGTTGGAAACGGTTCTATCGGTAAGCGTCTCCCATTCCTCGGTGGGAAGATGAAACCGGGCCAGATTGAAGAGATCATCGTTTTCACTGAAATTTTCGAAGGCCTGTCCGCCGGTATATAAATAATCCCCTGAACGCAACAGGGAGGAAACCCGGGCATTGGTTCCGGTAATGGTCTCTCCAACCTGTGAAAAAGTCTCCGTACTTTTGTTATAGCGGACAAGGCGGCTGATAGATGATCCGTCGGGTGCAGTGCCGAATCCGCCTCCGATATAAATATAATCGCTGTCGAACTCGAAAGCATAAACCGTGCCGCTGGTTTGTGTTCCGAGGGTACCCCACTCGCCTGTTTGCATATTAAAGGTTGCCAGAAATGGAGAATCAAGCGATCCGGCTTGCTGAAATGATCCGCCCACAAATAGTACGTCGTCTTCTGAGTTTAAAGCATAGGTTCGGCCCTGAGAACCTGAAAGCCCGCCATCCATGTCATCCCACTCTTCGGTAGCGAAATTGTATCTGGCTATTCCGCCCGCTTCCATGTTTCCTACGGCCGAAAACTGTCCACCGACCACCATATAATCACCCATAACATGAATATTCCGGACAATGCCGTCAATATCGTGGTTAAACGGAACCCAGCTGTCGGTTTCCAGATCCCAAATAACCATATAATCGGCATCCTGACCGGCTACCTGCGTAAAGGAGCCTCCCAGATAAAGAAAATTTTCGCGTTGCTCTACGGCCC
>PXDL01000370.1 GCA_003566395.1 Balneolia bacterium
TCCGCGTAATCCGCGGGACAAAAACATGCTGCCAACGGATACAGTAAGAATCAGTTTCCCCGGACAACAGTGATTCAAAATTCAAAATTCACCATTCAAAATTGGGAGCGAAGCGACCCTACCGCCATTTCCTCCTCTCCGCTCAATAATCACAATGATGCGCGCTTGCTGTTTCGAAAAGTCCGTTTAAAATGCTTCGCCGGTTTGATGCTTCTGTCTGCAAAGGTTAATTTGCCCTATTCGGATTTACGGCCTCCATCACCCTGAAAACGGCCTCATTTTAAGTATAAGAATCATTCCTGAATGAAATCCTCGCGTACCGAAACGCCGCTGATGCGGCAGTACAATCAGATTAAAGCCAAACATCCGGGCACCATCCTGCTCTTCAGGGTCGGGGATTTTTATGAAACCTTTTCCGATGACGCCGTGCTTATCAGCAAGGAGCTGGGCATCACCCTAACCAAACGAAACAACGGGGGCGATCAGACGCCTCTGGCCGGATTTCCCTATCACGCCCTGGATAACTACCTGCCCCGCCTTGTGCGCCGCGGCCATCGCGTGGCGGTATGTGATCAGACCGAAGACCCGGCCGAGGCCAAGGCGCAGAAGAAGAAGGTCGTAAACCGCGAAATTTCCGAAATCGTAACTCCCGGCGTTACCCTCAGCGATAAACTGCTGGAGCACAAACAAAATAATTACGTTTTTTCCATTCACTGGAGCGGAAGCACGGCCGGCGTTGCCTTTTCGGATATCTCAACCGGCGAATTTGCTCTCTGTCAGATTGAGGCAACCGGGCTGAAGTCGTTTCTGAGCATGTTTAACCCGAGTGAAGTGCTCATCAGTAAAACCAAGAAAGGCGAGCTTCCCGACTGGCTTGAGGCCTATATGATTACGTTTCAGGAAGAGTGGATTTTTGATCACGACTACTGCTATCAGCTTCTGATCGATCAGTTTAAAACGCACTCCCTGAAAGGATTCGGCGTGGATGAACTGACCATCGCTCAGGTTGCTGCCGGGGCCCTGATGCACTATGTAAAAGAGAATCAGCGGGCTTCCCTGGGGCATCTCCGACGGATTTACGCCTTTGAAAACTCCGGCTTTATGGCTCTTGACGCCTCCACGAAGCGAAACCTGGAGCTCACCGACAGCCTTCAGCCGGACGGCAAAGACGGCACGCTCATGTCTATTCTTGACGAAACCCGTACGGCCATGGGTGCCCGCGAGCTGCGAAAATGGGTGATGCGCCCCCTGAAAGAATTAGGTGAAATCAGGCGCCGTCTCGATGCGGTAGATTCGTTGTTCACCGCGCACGAGATTCGAAGTACGCTGCGTGAGGAACTGAACCAGATCGGAGACCTCGAACGGCTGATATCCCGCATCTCGGTGGGCCGTGCCAATGCGCGTGATCTCGTTCAGATGCAGCTTTCGCTTGAGCGGATTACGCCCGTCAAACTTTGCCTTCAACAGCAGGAATCACCGCTTCTTGTGCGGCTACGCGATGAGCTGTCAGCCCTGATTGAGCTGCAGGAGCGTATTAAGGCGGCCATTGTTGACGAACCACCGGCCGGACTCAGGGACGGGGGCATCATCCGCGACACCTTTTCTTCAGAGCTGGATGAAATACGCGACATCGCCCGGAACGGGAAAAAATATATAGCTGAAATTCAGAAAGGCCTGGTTCAGCAAACCGGCATACCGTCTCTGAAACTGGGGTATAACAAGGTTTTCGGCTACTATATCGAGGTTACGAAAGTGCATCAGAACAAAGTGCCCGACACCTTTATCCGGAAACAGACTCTGGTAAATGCCGAGCGCTATATCACCCCCGAGCTTAAGGAAGTTGAAGAGAAAATCCTAAGCGCGGAGGAGCGCATCTCCACCCTTGAATATGAGTTATTTAACGAGCTGAGGCTGCATGTATCGGAATATGCCGAACAGATTCAGCAAAACGCGCGGGCCGTTGCCGCCATAGACTGCCTGCAAAGTCTGGCCGAAGCGGCGTTCCAGTTTAACTATGTGAAGCCGGAAGTGGATGATTCATCCGTACTTGATGTGAAAGCCGGGCGGCATCCGGTCGTGGAACGGTCGCTTCCTCTGGGCGAGCCGTTCATTCCCAACGATGTATATCTGGATACCGAAACCGAACAGCTGATGATCATCACCGGACCGAATATGGCCGGAAAGAGCATCATTCTGCGGCAAACCGGCCTCATCACCCTGATGGCGCAGATCGGGAGTTTCGTGCCGGCAAAAAAGGCGCGGATCGGCCTGGTCGATAAAATTTTCACCCGTGTGGGCGCTTCCGATAATCTTGCCGCCGGGGAAAGTACTTTTCTGGTGGAGATGAACGAAGCGGCCAACATCCTGAATAATGCCACCAAACAGTCACTGATTTTGCTGGATGAAGTCGGCCGCGGCACGAGTACGTTCGACGGGCTGAGCATCGCCTGGTCTTTGGCCGAGTACCTGCATAATCAGCCGGCCGTAGCCGCGCGCACGCTTTTCGCCACGCACTATCACGAACTGAACGAGCTCGAAAGTATGTACGAGCGCATCGTGAACTACAATGTGCAGGTTAAGGAACATGACGGGCGGGTGATTTTCCTACGCAAACTGGTGCGGGGCGGGGCCGATCACAGCTATGGTATTCAGGTGGCGGGCATGGCCGGTCTGCCCGATGTGGTGATCAACAGGGCGCGTGAGATTCTGCACAATCTTGAACAGCACAGCCTCGATATCACCAATAAAAACGGTCGCCCGGAATCGGGAGACGATAAAGCCGTTCCGGCCGGCGAAGCAAGCGGGAAGAAGAAAGCCGCTAAAGGGCTCGGCAATCGCATTCCAAAGCAGGAGCAAGTCCCCCAATACGATCTTTTCAGCGCCGCCGCCGACCCCTTGTCCGAACATATCCGGGAAAAACTTTCCAACCTCGACCTCAACTCCACCACCCCGGTTCAGGCCATGATGTTTCTCATCGAGCTTAAAAAAGAGCTGAAAGAGTGAGGGGCAGTATTTCAGTTTGTCAGTTTGTCAGTGTGTCATTTTTCATGGTTCATTTTTCAGAATTCAGAAATCAGTTGGTTGGGGTGAGGTGAGATAGTTTCAGGCTCGCAATGTAACTCCGTAGTAAATTCAACCTCCCGGCAACCCCTCCGTCCGCTCCGCGGACACCTCCCCTTGGCTGGGGAGGAGTTTTTACAAACCCTAAATGTATAATAAACAAGCTCCCATCCTTGGCAAGGAGGGGTGGCAGCCGACTGGCTGACGGGGTGGTTACGGAGATACTAAACTAACACGGGACGAATTCAGGCTCGCATTGTAATTCCGTAGTGAATTCAACCTCCCAACAACCCCTCCGTCCGCTCCGCGGACACCTCCCTTTGGCCGAGAGGAGCTTTTTGCACGTACCAGCCGAGAATTATTTTGAATTAATCCGTGAAATCACTCTCAATCCGCGTAATCCGCGTACTGAATTACCCGCCCTCCGTCCTTCTAATTTTGTATCTTTCCCGCCTTCATACCTTTTCACCATTAACAGCGCAGAACGGGCTCTACGCCGGTTTTCTTAATACCATTATCAATGTTAGATATCGCAGCAATTAAGCAGGACCCTGAGCGGGTTAAAAAAGCCATTATTAACAAAGGTGAACCGGACACCTCGGTAGTGGACACGCTGCTGGAAACCGATAAGAACTGGAGAGAAACCATCCACGAACTCGATCAGCTCCGGGCTGAAAACAACACGAAATCGAAGATGATCGGGCAGCTGATCAGACAGGGGAAAAAGGAGGAAGCGGAGGAACTTAAACAGCTTACCGGCCGCATGAAGGAGACCGTCAAAGAGCTGGAGGAAAAAGAAAAGCAGCTCAGCGAGGCGCGTTTCAAACTGATGCTCCGTATTCCGAACGTCCCCCATGAATCCGTACCGGTCGGGAGCACGGAACACGATAACGTGGAAGCCTTCCGGCACGGTGACCTTCGCAAAGAAGAATGGATCAAAGACCATGTGGATTTTTGCGAAGAAAACGGATGGGTCGATTTCGAGCGCGGCGTGAAAGTAACCGGTGCGGGCTTTCCGTTCTATAAAGGTCCGGCTGCCCGGCTGCAACGCGCCCTCATCAACTATTTTATCGATCAGGCGATTGAGCGGGGCTACACCGAGCTGATGGCTCCTTATTTTGTGAACGAAGACTCCGCACGCGGAACCGGTCAGATCCCCGATAAAGAAGACATGATGTACACCGTACCGCGGGACAACTTTTTCCTAATCCCCACCGCTGAAGTCCCGGTTTCCAACTTTCACCGGGATGAAATTTTCAGCGAATCCGAACTACCGCTCAACTACGTCTGCTACACGCCCTGCTGGCGACGCGAAGCCGGTTCATACGGAAAAGACGTACGCGGCCTCAACCGGCTTCATCAGTTTGACAAGGTTGAACTGGTGAAGTTCGTTGATCCGGACACATCCTACGATGAACTCGAAAAGCTTCGTGAAGACGCCGAGCACCTGCTCAGGGAGCTTGGGCTGAGCTACCGCCGCCTGCTCATGTGTACCGGAGACATGGGATTCACCCAGTCCAAAAAATACGATCTCGAGGTCTGGAGCCCCGGTCAGCAGCGCTGGCTGGAAGTGAGTTCCTGTTCTAATTTTGAAAGCTTTCAGGCCCGAAGAATGATGGTGCGATACCGGAAAAAGGATGGAAAGATCGAGCCTGTTCATACCCTGAACGGCTCCGGGCTTGCCCTGCCCCGCGTAATGGCCGCCATACTTGAACACTATCAGCTGCCTGAAGGCACAGTGAGGGTGCCCGAGGTCCTGGTTCACTACACCGGCGGATTGAAGGTGCTTGGCTGATTTTCATCACCAATCCCTTCTCCTGCTCGCAACTCCCCCATTATAGTTGCGTAGCATGAGACTATGTAAATCAAAGATGAACATCCAAATATGGACATTACTTTATGAGCCGGATATTATCTCTCATAGTTGTACTATTTTTTGCAGCCTGTCAACATACCCACGCGCAGAGCGCTATAGAAATTCCGGTACGCGGCTACGGACTTGCCATCGGAGATTCTGAAGAAACAAGCGGCCTCCGGCTGAATTTCCGCGATGCCAATCTCAGAGAAGTCAACGGAATCAACGTGAATGTCTGGTATCCGCAGGAGGGTGATTTTACCGGAACGGTTAACGGACTTGTACTTGGGCTTCCGGCGGCAGGCGCCCGGGAGATGTACGGCCTCGGGTTCAGCCCCGGTATTCTTTACGCAACCGGACCGGTCAGGGGAATCTATACCTCCGGCATCGCTCAGGTTGGTGGCGATTTTCAGGGTATCGGTATATCCGGCCTGGCTCAGGTTTTTGAAAGTGGACAAGGCATGTTGTTCAGCGGTCTGGCCGGGGTGAGCTCGGAAAGTTTTTACGGTATCCATATGTCGGGCCTTGCGGGTATTGCCGCCGGCGATTTTGCTGGGATTGGTGGGGCCGGGCTGGCTTTTATTTCCGGTGAATCGAAAAAAGGAATTTCTTTCGGCGGTCTTGCCAATATCAGCGGTGATCACTCGCGCGGCATACATGCGGCCGGCCTTGCAACTATAGCCGGACGAAATTCCAGCGGGCTTCATATAGGCGGCCTGGCCGTGATTGCCGGAGATTATATGAGCGGTTTGAGCCTGTCGGGATTAACCCTTATAAGCGGGGAAGGAATTCGCGGAATGGCCGTTACGCCCGGTTTTCTGGTGAGCGGCGGCATGAACAACGGATTTACCATGGCTACGATTCACATTTCCGAGTTTTCATCCGGCATTTCGGTAGGCTGGCTTGCGAACATCGGAGAGCGTTTTGAGGGCGTCAATTTCAGCGGCCTTCTTTTGGTAGGCGAACGCCTTAACGGTATCAACTTTTCAGGAGGGGCCATGATAGCAGACCGGGCCGGAATTTTTTCGATGAACGGAGCCGTAGTAGCCAACCGCCTCACCGGCTTCAACCTTTCCGGGGTCTTCAGCTATATTGTTGAGGACGGTTCTCAGGCGGGAATGACCTTCGCCCCGGTAAACTGGAACGACGGCCGCCAAACCGGGCTGAGCATCGGGCTGTTCAACTACAGCAGAAACCTCACCGGCGTGCAGCTGGGCCTGTTGAATATCGCGGCCAACAAATCCGGTTTCGGACGGGTACTGCCGTTTATTAATTTTTAGGGACAGGTCGCTCCGCTCCCAATTTTGAATGATGAGTGTTGAATGGTGAATGATTGTCACAAAGAAAATTAGTCAGATAACAAGCCCTGGATAAATTATATATTCTTTCAAACTGACAACTGATACTGTTCTCTGTAACCTGAGCTGGTTACCTTTTGTCCGCACAAAAGGTAAGAGATATCTGATTCGAGCTATAAATCCTTTATTAGTATCCTGCCAAATTGTTAGCACCATTTGACCACATGTTTTTAAAAAACCGCTGTCACATACGGTTTTTTTCAGGGTAAAGCAGGAAACTGTATTTGCGCTGATTTAAAATCGAACTCAGGTTTTAAGGATATTCCAAGACAATCTTCCAAACTAAACCATACCGGGCTTCACTTGATCAACGTCATTTTCTTCACAAGTACCTGTTTGCCGGCTTCAGGGGTCTTTGATTGAAGCCTGTACAGATATATGCCCGAGGCCAGATTTGCGGCATTAAACTCAATGGTATGATACCCGGCGCCGCGGCTTCCGTTTTCAAGAAGGGCCACCTGCTCCCCCATCATATTAAAGACTTCCAGCCGCACTTCCCCCGATTCAGGTAAAGCGAAACGGATCGTGGTGGCGGGATTAAAAGGATTGGGGTAATTTTGATAAAGCTGTACGCTTTCCGGCAGCTCGGGCTCATCACCGGTACGGGTTCCCTCCATCACTTCCAGAAATACTTCCAGCAGGATGATCGGCTGATCGGGATCGTTGCTCTCTATCTGAATATTCGCCGAATAATCGCCGGGCGCGAGTTCAGCCGCATGAGCCGAAACCTGGATTTCCTCGCTGTTTCCCGGGCCTATAACACCGCTCAGCTCACTTTCCAGCTCCAACCAGGCCACCTCGGCCGGAAACAGCTCATAGGCAAGATCAATAAAGCCCTCATTTATCAGGGTGAAACTCTGCTGGCCGCTTTCACCTTCTGGAAGCTGAAACTCAAGCTCCGTCGGTTCTACTAAAATGAAAGCAGCTCCGCGAACCAGGTTTACCTCAAACGCTTCTTCCGCTTCCTGTTCCATTACTCCTGCTCCCGCGATCACCGTCCATAACCATGTGGTCTCGTCTCCTTCTTCAACGCCCTGGGCAGTCAGCAAATCATTCAGCTCGGTCAGGGTGAAAGTCAGGGAGGTTGCGGTTCCGTCCTCGTCCGAGTCAAACGATAGCAGCGGATTATCCGCACTTCCGTCCGGCTCGTAGGCAAGCCAGGTATAAGAGTCTGCGTTTTCAGAGGCTTCCCATTCAAACACAAGCTCGATCTCATCCTCGGGAACAGTTACAAATTCAGCCCCGTCCTCTGGAGCAAGCAGGCTGAACGGCTGAGGTTCCGGCTGCCCGGCCAAAAGCTCAACATTAATTTCAAACGGCGCGTCAGCCAATGTTTCACCCCCCGGGCCCTCAGCACGGACGCTCCAGAAAAATGCATGCGTTTGGCCTTCATCAAAACCTGCATTTGTCAGTTGTGCGTGAAGCTCGACATCCGAAATAGTAAAACTCTCCGCCGTGCCGTCGGTGTCGGACTCAAATTCTAACAGCGGATCATCAAATCCCTGAGACGACCCGGCCAGCATCATCGTGTAGCTTTCGGTATTTGAAGAAGCCTCCCATTCAAACACAACTACGCCATCGGTATTCGGATCGACTTCAATCGTAGCGCCGTCTTCAGGTGATTGCAGGGTGAAGCTGCCGGGTTCCTGATCCGGTTCAATAACGATTACATCAACAGGCACCGATTGGGACGGATTTGTGGCGGCGTTGGACTGGGCATTGATCGTGCCGTCGTAGGTTCCGGCCTCAAGCTGACCGGCATCAAGAGCTGCGGTGACCAGAACGGACTCTCCTCCGGGAATACTCAGGGATGAAGGCGTTACGGTGAAGGCGTCGCTGTCGGTTCCGCTATCCGGGCCGGCAACTGTCCTCCCTGCCGTCAGCAAGGTGGATAGTTCTACCGTAAGGGTTTGGTCACCCGGATTACTAAATTCAAGTTCTGCGGTAACCGTTTCAGGAATTTCACCGCTGAGCGTAAGTGATTCCGGCTGGATACTCATTAACGGCCCGAAAACTTCCCCGGTTATCTCCAGGGAAACAGGCACCGTCAGTTCGGGAGTCTCAGGATCATTCCCTGAAAGCTGAATTTCACCGGAATAACTACCCGGAGACAGGTCCGATGCGTCCACGCCGAGGGTGAGCTGCCGCTCCCCTCCCGGCTGAATGGTAAAGGAGGTTTCACTGAGAGTAAGAACCGACTGATTCTGAAGGGCTCCGGAAAATAAAGCTTCCAAATCGACGGAGAGCGGTGCATCGCCTGTGTTGGAAATCGTCAGCGTTGCGGAAGCTTCGCTTCCTTCTTCAAGCTCAATATTAAACTCCTCCGGTGTAACGCTCATCACGGGGGCCGCATCAGGCATTAAAAATCCCTGAATCGTAAATACAAGCCCTAAAGACGACCAATCCAGTCCGACATCACTAAACGTGGTCCAATCGGTAAACCCCGAACCGAAAACGTTATCACGGTCAAGCAGTACCGGCTCATTCAGATTCTCTTCCCCTCTGTACCAGTTCCAGCGCGATTCACCTGCAAGGGTATTCAGGTCAAGGGAAGGAACCGCGGCCAGCCAGTACACGCCTTCATTTAAAATCAGGGGATCAAGCCCTGCATCCACAAGGTCTAGTTCGAAGGTGTATATAAAATCATTTTGAATAACTTCGAAGCCGGAATCCCCCGGTTGGGCCGTATGGGTGAACAGGGTGCTTTCAGCTTCATCCGGATTACCGGCCGGGACGCCGTTGTCGTCTCCGAAAACGTAAAAGGAAACCTCGATCAACACATCTTCAACCAAATCCTGGTCCACCTGAAAACCGCGTGCACTCAAAAACGTGAGCTGGGCCGTATCGTCCAGTTCAAAATCATCGGCCGCATACACTGCCACATCAATGGGCGGAAAGTATCCCGACATAATGCCCTGATTCCCCTCGGGCAGCTGTTCCCAAAGCGTAATCACATCACCAACTACAACCGATGCCGAAACCGGTACGCTGATTTCCGGCTCATTTTCTGCATTGGAACTAAAAATGATTTCTCCGCTATATGTACCGAAATCAAGCCCTGCGGCATCAAAGGTGACCGAAACCTCGGCCGTTCCGCCCGGTTCGACGGTGAATGTTCCGGGAGAGGCCGTAAGTGGAGTATCGCTAAGAAGGCCGCCGTCGGGTGAAAAAGCCTCTACCAACAGCCCGCTCCGGTCAGATTGAGGCTGCGAAAAACCATCTCCCTGAAAACCGGTTTCGATCGTTACACTTCCATTGTCAAACAGGGCCGAGACCTCCACTTCAAGCGGCTGATTCCCGGGGTTCGATACTTCGATTTCACGCGTCTGCTGCCCGCTTTCGGTTACCTGAAAGGAGAGCGATTCAGGAAAAATCTGGATGATCGGCACATCGGCGGCCAAGAGGGTTTGCAGGGCATTGGCACGGCCGCCCGCGATGGAAAAATTCTCCAGCGCGTCCACCTCATCGGCTCCGTCCATAAGACGGTCGCGCAGAAAATGATAATCGGCTCCCGGATTCCGGGAAAGCAGCAGGCCCGCGATGCCCGCCACATGAGGCGATGCCATCGAGGTTCCCGTCAGATAGAAATAGTCGTTATCCAGAAAGGTTGAGGCGATATTGGTTCCCGGAGCAAAAAGATGTACCGTTTCATTGCCAAAATTGGAACCGGGGCTTCGGGTGTCGTCCGGGGTGGAGTTGCCGACCGAAAAAACGTTGTCAAAATCGAGCATCAGATTGGCCGGATAGACATTCAGCACGTCATTGTCGTTATTGGCGTTACCGGCCGAGGTTATATAAAAATGGCCCTGTTGCTGCGCGTTCTCCATCATCGTAACATAGAGCGGAGCCGGGCCTGATGCGGTGGGAGTTTGCGTACCGTAACTGTTGTTGGATATTCTCGCTCCGTTTTCTATGGCATACTCCAAACCCTGCGCAATAGCTGAAAGCGGACAAGTGTCTTCGTTACAAACCCTTACGGCCATGATATCGGCCTCCCACATCACGCCGGTGACTCCCACACCGTTATTTCCGACCGCGGCCACTGTTCCGGCAACATGGGTTCCGTGTCCGCTGAAATCCATAGGATCGTTAACCGGACCGCCTGCAAAATTAGCCCCGAAATTCCCGTCGGCATCCTGCCACATATTTCCCTGAAGGTCCGGGTGATTGTAATCCACGCCGGTATCCAGCACGGCTATAATTACATCGGGATTACCGGTTTCAAGCTCCCACGCTTCGGGAGCCGAAATATCTGCGCCCGGCGTACCTTCGAAAGGATCCTGACCTGTGTTGTTCAGTCCCCATAAAAGATCGAAAAACGGATCATTAGGAAAAAGGCCGTCTTCGGTCTGAGCGGAAGTATCGATCAGCTCGGCCGTATAATCGGGAATATCATACGCGTAATCGGGCTGTATGATGTCGATATCGGGGTGATTGCTCCAGGTACGGATAATTTCGGGTACGCGTCCGTTTTCCACTCGCCATGCTTCGGCATCCACAAAATCGATACGAAACTCAAACACGGCCTGCATCTGCTGTCTGATTTCAGCAGCGCGGGAATCCATCACACCGGAATGAAGACGGACCAGCACCCGGTCGCTGACTATTCGCGCTTGCCCATAGTCAAAAATTTCAGCTTCAACGACCTCCACCGACCTGTAATATGTTTCCTGGGCAAAAACATCATGAAATGAAAAGGAAACCAAGATCGCGATCAACAATGAATTTAGCAGTAGCTTATGCTTCATATGTCCGTTCTTTCGTGAAAACCTTTGCGAATGGATTGGACTTTAAACTATAATTTATTTTTACAAACATTGCAACTTTTAAGAGTAATTGGCTGTCATTTCTGCCAGATATATAAGGTACAGTAAAGAGATCGTTTTTTCTGTACGAAGCAGAGGCAGATCCGAAATCGCTACGTCGCTACGTCTTATCAATCGCTAAATCAATTTGTTGAGCGCTTTGGCTGTTTATGCATTTCCTTGATTCAACGATTTTTGAGATTTCCGAGTTGGCGATGTAGCGATCTGTAATTTGGGCAGGAAAAAGCTTTGGAGGCAGATCCGAAATCGATACGTAGCTACATCTTATCAATCGCTAAATCAATCTGTTGAGCGCTTTGCCTGTTTATGCATTTCCTTAGATTTAACGATTTTTGAGATTTCCGAGTTGGCGACGTAGCGATCTGTAACTCGGGCAGGAAAAAGCTTTGGAGGCAGATCCAAAATCGATACGTCGCTACGTCTTATCAATCGCTAAATCAATCTGTTGAGCGCTTTGCCTGTTTATGCATTTCCTTGATTTAACGATTTTTGAGATTTCCGATTTTGCGACGTAGCGATCTGTAATTCGGGCAGGAAAAAGCTTTGGAGGCAGATCCGAAATCGCTACGTCGCTACGTCTTATCAATCGCTAA
>PXDL01000569.1 GCA_003566395.1 Balneolia bacterium
CCCCTGCCATTGATTGCGCCGACTGGCGAGCGCCAACAGGTCATGCCCGGCACTGCCGGCCTTGAGAGCTTGCTCTGCCTGGCCAGGTCGGCCGCGCCAGGCACCCATGGATGCCCCACCCCACCAGGCTTCACCGCTGACAGGTTGATACAACATACCGAACACCGGCTCATTGTTGTCCATAAAGGCGACGTTGATGACAAATTCATCGGTTTGCGCCAGAAACTCCCTGGTGCCGTCCATCGGGTCGACCAGCCAATAATGCGACCAATGGCGCCGCTCGGTAAAAGGCACCAGCGCCTCTTCTGACAATACCGGCGCTGGAACCAGTGCAGGCAACCCGGCCACCAGTATGTGCGAGGCGGCCAGGTCTGCGGCCGTTACCGGAGAATCATCTGCTTTGTGCGCCAATTGCCACTGGCCAACCTGGCGGTAAATGGTCAATATGGCGTCTCCGGCCTGTTGCAGTAAATCATAGAGTGCCAACAGTCGTTGCGGGTCTTGCCATTGATTGCTGTTCATTGCCTCGATCGTTCCCATCGCAAAGGTTTCATTGAGCCGCAGTGTAACATCCTGTCATGACAACCTTGCAGCGAGACGACCTTGCCCTCACATAGCCTTGTAAAGCCGACCATTGAGAGATAGACCATGACTGATGCTGCTGTTCGCCTCGATAAATGGCTCTGGGCCGCCCGTTTTTACAAGACGCGCAATCTGGCAAAAGAGGCGATAGAGGGAGGCAAAGTGCATTATAATAGCGCCCGCTGCAAACCCAGTCGCACCGTAGAGATTGGCGCACAGATTCGTCTGCGCACGGGTTTTGATGAACGCACCCTGATTGTAGAAGCCTTGAGTGACAAGCGCCGAGGTGCACCAGAAGCGCAGTTACTCTATCGCGAGACGGACAAATCGATCGAGCAACGCACCCTGGCAGCCGAGCAACGCAAAGCGCAGCGCGCAGCCATGGCGGCACCTGAGCATCGCCCCAACAAGAAAGAACGGCGCGATATCATGAAGCTGAAAGACACCCTGAATTCCTGATCCAGCCATGCTGAGGCCCACATGAGCAACCCTGACCAGACGCAACGTTTTCTGTTTGACGATACCCACATTCGGGGGGAGATCACCGGCCTGCACAGCAGCTACCAGGAAGTGCTGAGCAAGCACAATTACCCCGAACCGGTGCAGCGCCTGCTCGGAGAGTTCATGGCCGCCGTGGCCTTGCTCAGCGATACGCTCAAGTTCCGCGGCACCCTGAGCCTGCAAGTACGGGGCGCGGGCCAGGTGCGCATGCTCATGGCCGAGTGCCGCAATCACGAGGCGTTGCGCGCCATCGCTCAATACAACGATGATTTTTCGCCCGAGGTAGACCTGCTCGGCAAGGGCCAAATGGCCATCACCATTGAACCAGAAAAGGGCAAGCGGTATCAGGGCGTCGTTTCGATCGATGATCACCAGCACAGCCTGGAGCGCGTTCTGGAAGACTATTTTCGCCAGTCCGAACAGATACGGACCCGGGTCTGGCTCGCCGCCGATGGCCAACAGGCCGCCGGTCTGCTGCTTCAGGCCATGCCGCAATCCGCCAGCGAAGGCAGCCTTGAAATGGGAGATGATGATGCCTGGGATCGCGTTGTGCACCTTGCCGACACCTTGACCGAGGCTGAAATGCTGAGCCTGGACAACGCGACACTGTTGTTCCGTTTGTTTCACGAGGAAAAGGTGCGAGTTTTCCCCGGTCGGGACCTACGCTTCGAATGCACCTGTACTCGGGAACGATGCGGCAACGCCATTTTGATGCTCGGCCAACTGGAAGCGGAACAGATCATCGCTGAGGAGGGCTACATTCAGAGCGACTGTCAGTTCTGCCGCCAGCAATACCGCTTCGATCAGGCCGATGTCGAAGCGCTGTTCGCCGATCTTCGACACCGGACGAACTGAACCCGGCCTTTCAGGCGGATTTGCACCACCCCCTAACTCTGCTCGAATATCCGATCGCCGAGTTGATCGATGATCAACTTGGCCTTGGTCACGCTGAAGTCGCAAGCTGCTTCCTGCCCGGCCACCAGGTCGGACCGGATAAAAGTGTGCGACTGCTCCGCCTTCTCGATCACCCCGCTGACTCGATACTGCCCCCCCTCGGCAATGGGGGTGGGGGTAATGGTATAGCCCTTGTATTCGGTGGCCTCGCCCTTTACAGAGGCGGCCTCACCCTGGGCACCACCGGCAAAGGCCTTTTTTAACCAATTCAGCATTGCAAACTCCACTCGTAATAATTCCGATGATTGTATCGGTCCATGACATTGGTACAACGTAAACCTCGAACTTAAAAAACTGTGAGACTCGGTCTTACTTAGTCAGAGAACGCTGTTAGATTTACCTCCTCACGAAAAGCCGCTCCGAATGCGCCATGTTTACCAGTGTCATGCCTGATTCGACCAGCAATGATGTTTGGTGAAATACCCAGTTGTACACCCAACGCACGCACACCATCCGCGTCTCGAATGGTATGCAAGGCAACATCGTCAGGTAGCAGCGCCTTCTCTGCCATTACATCTGCCTCGATCTCAACGTTATCTGTACTCTCCGCGCTGAGATTGTC
>PXDL01000589.1 GCA_003566395.1 Balneolia bacterium
AGAGGTTTCAAAACAACTTCAATCTGCAGCTAAACGTATATCTAAAGGAGTATTAACTATTACTCCACTGTCTGATGAGTTTTTAGGAATAACTACCAATGGACCCACATCAAATAAAGACTCTACTCCTATGAGGTGGATGTATTATTTTTTAATATCAGGACTTCAAGCCAATTTTTATTGGGTCAACCAGTCTTCATTTGAGAGTATGTTTAATAAAACAGGTTCGTCTTTAGGTAGGTTTGGAGCTGGGTTTTTATTAAAACCAGAAGAGGGAAGTAAGTTAGAACGAAAATTAAAACATCACAAGGTTCCCTTACACCCACAGTCAGGTGAACCAGGAAACCCAGATTTATTTAAAGGAATTAGTGACGAAGTTGATTTAAAAAATTTAGTACTAAAACCAGCCTTAATAGCAGCTCATAAGAAGTTGTCAAAAACACCACAATCTTAATTATTGACTTTAGAGTTAAAGTTTGATATACTAAAATAATTAATATGTATTATACACCTTTTATACTTTTACTAACAGTTGTAATATTAGTAGAAGCTACTACTCAATTAGTAGTTAAGGCTTCTATTTTTCATAAGTTACGTAATTGGATACAAAATAAATCTAATTTTTTCGGTGAGTTAGTTAATTGTGGATATTGTTTTTCAGTATGGGCTTCTATATTTTGGAATTTAGTACTATTATTAACAGGTACTAGTGTACAAATGTTTAATAATCAGTTGCTAAACTTTATTATATTTGTTATCATAACTCATAGATTGAGTAATTACCTTCACGGAGTGAGTGATAGGTTTTTTGATACTAGTAAAGATATTAGATATAAATCGGATTAAAAGAGGTAAATATGACTTATTTAACTAAATTAACTTATAATGGCGCAAAACCAGTACATACTTTACGTGGTGTGTGGGGAAAGGGTAGTTCTAAGACAATAGATCAGATCTTCAATGATTGGAAAGATCGTTGTCCAGTTTCTTCAAGTTTAGACGAGGGGTTTGTAAACTGGTTTGTAGATAAGTATGTTAGGAATTTAGATTCAGATTGGGAGTTTGTGTACCATGAGGATGACTTTAACACAGAGAAGGGGATAGACTTAATTACTGAGGATAAACAGTCAACTAAAACAGTGACCTTAGAATCGTCTACATTAGAAACAGCTGATTCAGAGAAGGAAGCTAGGAATAGACTACGTAATATGAGACATCCAGATGAAGTAGGTGTTGTAGAGAGAACTAAGCCAAAATCCAGTGTAAGTTCTGATATTGTAGAGAGGATCTCTCACATAGATCCCCCAGGGTCTAATGTTATGACTGGAGATGACTTAGATCCCTCACAGTCTCAGTCAGTTAGCAAAGCGAAAGTACTAAGCGCAACACCTACGGGTGAGTTTGTTGTTCACTCCGCAATGGAGAAGTCAAAACAGGATGAAGTAAATAGAGGGTTGTCTGAGCTTAGTAAGAGAGTAAATGTACTCCGACCTGAGCAAATTAACCCAGATGGTTCAAGGGTTCAGGTAATTACAGGAGACGATTTTGCTACGTCAATTACTATTACATCTGATAGACCCCATGACGATCCAGTTCCAGCTCAAGAAAATAAGGAGCTAGAGGGAAAGAGAAATAAAACTAAGGCTTATACATCAGCTCAACGTAAGCAAGAAATTACCGTTATGGATATTGTGAGAGAAACAAAAGAGGAACACGCAACTCAATTAATTAACCAATGCACTGATACAAGAGTCTTGAGAATAGCAAGAGCATCCTGCTATGATCAAGGGTTAATGCATCGATATGAGGAGATCAACAACAGACTTAGAAATCTGCCGTTGCATATGATGTAATATGGAATTTATAAACGTATTTAACAAAAATGACTGGTCTGACTGGTTTGCTAAATTAAAATGGCAATTAATTTCTTTTAAGTTTTTATCTTTTGTTGCTGTTCTAATACTGTTAGTATTAACATGGCTCAGTTTAGATAGGTTGTTTCTCCAAACTGTAGAATTAGCTAAGGACTTAAAAACTAATGGTTTTATATCTGAAGAGGGAGTTAAAGAGATAATCTTAAGGTCTCAGGTTATTTTATATGACAATACGTTTAGTCATCTTATGATAACAGCAGGTGCAGTATTAGCATCTATTATTGCTATTAAAGGTGTATCTTATGTTGTAGACGGTAATAAACTAAAAGATATGTCAAAAGCCATTGAAGCTAGTAGTGGAGATACTTCTAAAGTTTTAGAAGATTTAAAGAGATTTTTACCTAAGAGGGGTGCTTAAATGCCTTCAAAGTTAGAAGAATTTGCAGCAAAGAAGAAGTCTCAGTTAATATATACTATAAAACATACATCTGCTTTAGGTATACTTTTTAACTGGTTAATTGCTAATAGGTATGTAGTAATATCTATTATTATTGCTTTAGTGTTTGTTGGTAGGTTCTATTATATGGAAACCGAGTTATTAAGACAGAGAAATAGTGCTTTAATAGAAGAACGAGATGCTATTCTAAATAGAACTAAAATACTAGAAGGTAAGGTGTTAGAGTTAAGAAGACAAACAGAAGAAGCTAGAAAAAAAAACAAACA
>PXDL01000353.1 GCA_003566395.1 Balneolia bacterium
CATGAATCAGTTTATTTAGGTGTCGATAATTAATATATTCGCATCACCGTTCTGATGAAATATTTGGCAGAATTGAATTAAAGTTTAGGCTACATAGTTTATTACACCAAAAACAAACGATAACGATTACCAAGAAATATGAAATCTAATATATATCTAAATCTACTTTTTGCTGTATCCCTTGCTGTATTATTTACAGCTTGCAGCAGCCGGGTGGCGATTGAAAACGTGGATTTTGCGCAACCACTGGAAGTGGTTGTCACTCCGGACGGTCAGGGTCAGGTTTCTGATGCCCGCACGGGTGTATCTTTCAGCGTTCTGCCATTACTGGAAAAAGAAGGCATTAATTTTGATGATTTTGCAGGTTCCGAACTGCGTATGATCAGAAATCATCAGGGGTACTACTTTGTAACAGCAGCCGGGTTCCGCAACGTGTATGTGATGCAGTCCCGGGAAAATGAACTCCGGTCTGAGAACATCATCCGTATCGAAAGCGGCCGTTTGTCAAATCCGGCACTCAACCAGCGTAATCCGCATATCCAGCTTGTAGACGGAGACCGGACTTACAGCCTATCCAAAAACGGAATCCGTTCCTGAACGGGACACAGTTAAGTACCTATAAACAGGACACATAAGACAATATTATGAATTTACTATCCCGCATAAACGTTTTGGCTGTGATCATCGTGCTCCTCGCCGGATTCAGCTCACAGCTTGCTGCACAACACCAGTCTGATTATCAGATTGTCAGAAATTATCAGTCAGAGTACAATGCTATTCTCAATGCCCTTCAAGGACTCGATTCTGTTGACGAAGCCGATGCGCTTATGTCCAGAATTGAGCGGGTGAACAATGAGTTTAGCGAACACTCGGCTTTGATTAACCGCTATATATTCCCCGATGAGTTCAGTACTCAGGTATCGGATCTGCAAGGTTTAACGAATTCTACACGTCGGCATCTTTCTACGGTAGCCGAGCAGGAAAACCGGATAAACGAAAAAGAACAGCAGATTTCCAGCCTCACTACTAATCTTAGTGAAGCCGGCGATGAAGCTGAAGAACTTCGCGAACGTCTCCAGCAGATGACACGAGATCGGAATGCAAACCGTGCCGTGGCTCAAAACCTGCGCCGCGAACTTGAGAAGCGTGACGAGTTCATCCTCGGGCTTGTTGATTCTCTCTTTGTTGCCTACGACAATCTCGATCTGGCTTCTCTTTCTCCCGGTGAACGTGAAGAGTTCGCCCTTCGCGCCGACCGCGACAATGTTGTCGGCCATGTAGGAAGCGTTGTGGATAACAACATTTCGTTCATCGATACACATACTCAGCTTTCCAGTGCCGATTATCTGAAACTGCGCGCCAATTACCGCAAATTCAATGATGCATGGACCAAGCTCGGCAATAAATTAGCCGATGTGTATGAGGCTGCAGGTGAGAGGACCAACAAAGTTCAGGAAGTGAATGAGAAAATCAGTACATGGGGTACACGCCTTGATGAAGCTGTATGGCGTTCTCTGCGTGCATCTTTCAGCAATCGTGGTATCGAACTCGATTCCTTCAACGACTCCTCAAGCTTCTATTCAGCGCTGAATTCTTACGTTGACGGTGCTCTTTCCAGAGTTGACCAAGACGGCGGTAGCGAAGAAGAGGTTGAGCGCTACAATAATTTTGCTGATGTATGGCACAACGACGTGAAAGTCAACTGGCAGGAGTTCCTCATCGACGGCGGCTTGCTCTCATACGAGAACATTGCAACCATCGACCGTAAACTCAGCGATTGGAACGTTGGAGCCGAGCCGCGCTCAAACAGCTGGCTTATCATCGCCGCTATTTTAGGACTGGTTGTTCTTGTATTGATTGTGCTTCTGGTTAGCCAGTCAAGTAAAAAAGAAAAGACAGTTGTTAGAGAAAAAAGATGATTTAAAACCTTAAGCAGGCCAGTTATTTAGCACCAAAGGCCGTATGATCTATTCATACGGCCTTTTTAAATTGAGCCTTTTTGGACCGGAAAATCAGCTGATCGGACAATTATTTTCACGCAAATTTGGTTATAGGAGCATAAATCGACCATTAAACAGGTTTACCTAAGACCTCATATCCTCTTATAAGTATGAATATTACCAAGCCATCCGTTCAGTTAGTTGATGCACTCAGAGAAACGGCTCGTCGTCTCAAGCAGGGCGCCGACTATAACTGGTGCCACATGGGGCGCTGTAACTGCGGTCATCTTGCTCAGACCATCACTCGCCTGAGCCCGGCAAAAATCCACGAAATGGCGCTTATGCAAGCCGGCGACTGGAGCAATCAGACAATAGAGCACTGCACAACTACCGGTTATACGATTGATCATATCATAAAATCCATGCTGAAATTGGGCATGACCCGTCAGGATATCGTAAATCTTGAGCGGCTGGGAGATCAGCGGGTCCTTCAACGGATACCTCTTGAACGCAGAAAAATAATGAGCCACAAAAAGCGTGAAGATGTGGTTCTGTACATGAATACGCTGGCTGAAATGCTTGAAGAATATCTTCTCGATTCAACCCCCGATCTTTCTGAAACCGTGGTTACGATTTTTTCTGAATTGAATAAATC
>PXDL01000226.1 GCA_003566395.1 Balneolia bacterium
AGATCAGATCAATGAAGAACAGATTCAGCGAGCCATGAAATCGGCTTATATGGATGAATTTGTTTCTCAATTGCCCGACGGGCTTGATACGGTAATCGGTGAAGCCGGAGTGCGGCTGTCGGGCGGGCAGCGGCAGCGCATAGGTATTGCCCGGGCGCTTTATCACAATCCGGAGGTGCTTATAATGGATGAAGCCACTTCCGCCCTCGATAATCAAACCGAGCGCTATGTGATGAAATCTGTGGAAAAACTCAAGCAAGAGCGCACCATCATTATGATAGCGCACCGATTGACCACGGTCAGGAATGCCGACCGGCTTTATGTAATGAACAAAGGAAAAATCGAAGCTGCCGGGACTTACGAAGAGCTTCTTGCCGACAGTCCGCATTTCCAGCAACTTGCCGAGCACTAATCAGGGCAGAATACAGTTTAACCTTGCAACCGGCAAAAGTTGATCCGGAGCCTTCTTTAGATAATCCATATCATCTTTGCTCCGGAGAATCAATCATGAAAATGATGCAAAAATGCGTATTTTTGTGGTTTGTAAGGTGTTAAGGCTGCTGCGGCAGATAACAGTAGTTTTTTCAACTTCTTCTTCAAATTAAACGGCTATATTTCAAAACGCGCATGAAACTGAGACTCCTCGTTGTCGCACTGCTGACGGCATTTGCTGTAAACCCCGTGTTCGGTCAGGAAGACCGGGAAGACCGTTCGGCTCTTCTCCCCGATATTGATCCCCAGGATATAGAAATACGGGGCGATTTCAGGGCGCGTTTTACCGGTATTTCAAGACAGCCCATACTCGGATTCAGCCCAACCCCCCGCGTGTTCCGGATCGATCCCGACCGCATGCCTTTCATGGAGTCACCCGAGGAGGTCGTAGCATCGCTTCCCCTTTCCGAGCTTGAGCCTCAGCTTGCTCCGCCCCGCGATTTCAAGGAATATCCCCCGGAATCGAGAATTTTCGGGTATGCCGGTTTCGGAAACTACACCAGCCCGGAAGCCTCCCTTTTTGCCGGAATCCCGACAGGGGAATTGAGCCGGTTGAGTATGAATCTGGAGCATTTGTCTTCAGAAGGTCATTTCGATGATGAGCAGTCTGTAAACGGTGCGTTCCGGCGTTTCAGTGGTGATGCCTCCTGGCGCAGCAGACTTACATCCACCGGCACACTAACGCTGGGTGCGCGGGGGCGCAGCGACTTTTCCGACTCGGTTGACCATCTTTGGATATTGCAGGACAACTCTTTTCAAAATGAAAACAAGCGCATAAATCTGGACGTCATCGGAGGAATGGCCTCCTGGAGAAACCGCTCAAGCGTGCACGATACATACGGCTTCCGTTTTGATTACGCATATACCCAAACAGCAGCCGAAACCAATTTTACCGGAGTGGAGCATGATATGCCATTTAACCATGCTCTGTCCGGAATTGATCACGAAGCCGGCGAACACCGCATGAGTTTTTCGACCGACTACGCTTTTGCAGCATCCCGTATCGGGCATGTGTTCAGCTTCGAGCTGGATGCTGAGGCCGGACTGTATGAGTTTAGCGAAACCTCCAGGTGGCAAAACTCCGGCAGCAATCAGAATTTCGCCCCGTTATTTTCGGAATTTAAGGAAAACTGGTATGTCGGCGGGATCGGAGCCTACTGGAAGAGAGAGCTTTCCTCCGGCAACCGTATGAAGGTTGGAGGTCGTTTTTTCGGGGGATATGATTCCGGGCAGGAAATGACGCTCGCGGGTTTCCCTTATTTTCTTTTTGAATTGCGCAGTATGGGGCCTCTGTCACTAAAAACGGAGCTTTCCGGCTATATGAAGAATCAGGGGCTGGAGCAGGTGTATGTGCAAAACCGGCAGACCGGGCTGAATCGCTCCCTTTTGAACGAGCGGACCTTCTACGGAGATGTGCAGCTTCAATTCGAACCCGGAGGCGGTATCGCGTTACAGACCGGGCTATATGCATCTTGGACCGAACGCCCTTTCATGTATTACAACAGAAGCTATCATATCACCGGGTTTACTTCCTGGATGTACCCCGAAGATCTGTTGCTTATCCGTCCGTCAGCCGGGATTACGTATAATTTGAGTCCCCGGCGATTAATGATCTATGCCGAGGCTCATGCAAATTTCACATCAATGTCGGAGCCGCTGTTCCCGGATACCGATCTTAATACCTTTTCCGGTATCGAAGCCTACAGAATCACCGGCGGCTTAAGAACCACGCCTTTCGAACATGCGGTATTTAAAGTCTGGGCGGACTACATCGGCCCGCGGGAAGAACTTATCTTTGAAGAAAGAATTGATTTCACTGAGCTTGTATTCGGCTATACCGATGAGCCGGGAAACGCCCTTTTGTTAAACATCCAGGCTGAATACCGCCTGAACGGCCGAATCGGCTTCTACATAAAAGCACTCAATCTGCTTAACGAATCTTATGAAATATGGGACGGATACGAAGAACGTCCTCTTCAACTTTTTGGTGGTGTAACGTTTAATTTTTAGCACCCTGGAATCCAAAACCGCTGATACGTGCGGGTGTATTTAAAACAGTATTTATATGCGTGAAATTATAGCTGAAAACCTGGCAACCATCAT
>PXDL01000153.1 GCA_003566395.1 Balneolia bacterium
AATTTAGTCATCCGGAGAAGATATTCTCAGCTTCAGTCCAGGAGCTGACGGCCATTCCAGGCATCGGAAAAACCACGGCATCGGCTATTCGGAAATTTGAGAGCTGGAATCAGGTCGATCATATCTTCGATTTTACGGAAGGTACCGATGCCTGGCTGATGACCCTCGAGGATGAAGATTATCCGCGCCGCTTGCGCCATATTTATGATCCACCTGTGCTTTTGTGGGGGCTCGGTCGTAAAGAAGCTCTGTCCGGGCCGGGAATGGCTGTTATAGGGACGCGTAAACCATCTGTTTACGGCAGGGATAAAGCACGTAGCTTTTCGACCGAATTATGCCGGGCCGGACTTTCGGTGGTAAGCGGACTCGCCTACGGAATCGATACCATCGCACATACTGCGGCCCTTGAAGCAGAGGGCAAAACTATTGCGGTGCTGGGTTCCGGAATCGACCGCATTTACCCGTCGGCAAACAGGCGGCTTGCATCAAGGATAATTGATGAAGGCGGCGCGGTCATTTCAGAATTTCCGCCCGGATCAAAACCTGATCGTGAAAATTTCCCCGTTCGGAACCGCGTTGTGAGCGGGCTGAGCCGGGGAGTGCTGGTCGTGGAATCCGATATTTCCGGTGGAAGCATGATAACAGCCTACGCCGCCTTGGATCAGGGGCGGGAAGTTTTCGCCATTCCGTATGATATTTCTATCCGCAGCGGGCGAGGGTGTAACACGCTCATCAAGAAAGGCCATGCCAAACTTACTATGGATATCAATGATATTCTCGAAGAGCTGAATCTTGATACCAAGACACCGAATAAAGCGATTTCGCAAAGATCTCTTTTTGGCGAAGATCAAGCCGACGATTCACCCAAAAAAGACGCTGATGAAACCGGCGGGACCCGCGCCTGGAGAAATGCTGAAAATCTGACTGAAATCCACCGCTCAATTTGCAAAGAGCTTGAATCGGGCGTACTGCATATAGATGATTTGGCGGAGAAAACCGGTAAACCGGGGCACCTGTTGCTTGGTTCGCTGCTTGAACTTGAGTTGCTAAATCTGGTGGAAGCGATGAGCGGAAAGCGGTTCAGGTTAAGGTAGCCTTCACCCTTAAAAAATAACTTACTCCGGCTTTTTACTTCCCAGAGTTTTCTGCCATTTCCAGGCGGTCCGCGTCATATCCTGCAGGCTGTATTCCGGCTTCCAGCCGAGTTGACTGGTAACTTTGGTAGTATCGGCCCAGATTTGTTCTACATCACCGGGGCGTCTGTCGGCGTAGATGTGGGGAAGCTTCACTCCGGTAGAGTTCTCAAACGCATGTACCACCTCTTTTACAGAATGGCCGTTGCCGGTTCCCACATTAAAAACTTCGGTCCTGAAGTCGTTTTTTGCGGCATATTCGAGGGCCATAACGTGTGCACGGGCCAGATCAACCACATGAATGAAATCCCGGATGCAGGTGCCGTCGGGGGTGGAATAATCTTGTCCGAAAACTTTTAACTCATCGCGCCAGCCTGCTGCGGTCTGGGTGATGAACGGCATCAGGTTTCCGGGTATGCCGCGGGGCAGCTCACCTATCCGGGCCGAATCGTGTGCCCCGACGGGATTGAAATAGCGAAGAATTACAGATTTCACGCCCTCGGTAAGCTGCGTAAATTCCTCGATCATCTGCTCGGCCCAGAGCTTGGAGTTACCATAGGGTGATATTGAGCGGGTTGTGGGCGTCGATTCGGTAACCGGAACGCTCTCGGGCTCGCCATATACCGTACAGGATGATGAAAAAACGAAAAAGGGTATCCGGTGGCGCTCAATCATCTCCATGATGTTGATCAGCCCGGTAATATTATTCTGGTAGTAGGTAACCGGCATCAAGAGCGACTCAGGCACAGATTTTTTCGCAGCGAAATGAATAATGCCGTCTATGCCCGCCTCGGCTTTAAAGACATGCTCAAGTGCCTCTTTATGGAGAATATCCGCTTCATAAAACGGAATCGACTTGCCACAAAGCGATTCAAGTGCCTTGAGTACATCAATACGGCTGTTGGACAGGTTATCCAGAATAACCATCTCGTGGCCTGCTTCATGCAATTCGGTTACGGTGTGGGAACCTATATATCCAAGTCCGCCGGTTACAAGTATTTTCATATTTTGAAAAAGAAGCTTAACATTCTGTTCATTGGTTCGTACTGCCGAGGTCCGGTTGGAAGGACTGTCTATAATTAATTCCGGGTTCCGGGGCAGGAAGTGCTCAAAATACAGTTTTATTCGGTTGATACAGAAGGAGTTTTTTTGTGTTTTCAGGATTCTTCAGCGTCTCATTTATAAGTATTTTATTTTCGGAACACTCAAAATTTTCTGATTAATTGTAAGCGGATATTATGGTCTGCTTTTTTATTTTATCCTATGCCAGAAAACACCCTGACCTTTACCTACGATTCAGATCTTGAGGAACTGAATAAACTGCCCGATCATGTTGATAGTGTGATCGAGAAACTCGGGCTAAATGAAGAACTCAATCCGGTATTAATGCTTGCCCTGTCAGAGGGGGTTACCAATGCCATAAAGCATGGCAACAAGTATGATGAAAAGAAGAAGGTGAAAATGAGCTGCACTCTCAAAGCAGACAAGCGCCTCTGTTGTGTTATTACCGATGAAGGGCCGGGATTCAACCCAGACGAAATTCCAGACCCGCTGGCCGAGGAAAACCTGCTAAAACCAAGCGGAAGAGGTGTTTATTTGATGAAAGAGTACGCCGCCGATGTGAAGTACAACGAAAAAGGGAACGAGCTTACGATCTGCTTTAATTTACAGACCGTTTAGATAATTCTTCCAAAAACCCGGTTTATAAAGGCCTTCTTAGTGAAGCTTACCCGGTTTTAGTTATTTCCGCTTCGTGAAAACTACCGCCAGTCCGGCCACCGATACGATTAACATCAACACGCTGAACCAGTCGCCGAATCTCATATAGATCGTTTGGCGGGTGTAAACGGGCACTTTCAGCTCGAAAGCGGTGCGGGTCCAGTATTCGGTTTTAGAGTGTGCCGTTCCATCGGCTAATATCATACCTGAAATCCCGTTGTTTGCGCTGCGTATTACGGCTCTGCGCGTTTCTATGGCACGAAGCCGGGCAAAGTCATAGTGCTGAAGGTGACCGCTTGTATTCCCCCACCAGCCGTCGTTGGTAATAACGGAAACAAAGTCGGCTCCTTTAACCACACTGCGGCGAACCACAGCCGGGAAAACAGAATCATAGCAAACTATGGCGGGAGAAGACCATGTGCCGTCGGGTGTATGAAAAAGCTGCATATCCCGGCCTTTCCCGTAACCTGTTATCTCACCCCAGTTAATCGGTAGCGGCAGATAGCTCAGAGCTGTGGCAAACGGCATGCGTTCAACAATAGGAACAAGACGAATTTTCTTATAGACCGTCCGCTCTCCATTAGGATAATATCCGACTGCGCTGTTAAAAAAGTTGAAGGCCCGGCCGGAACCGTCCCTTAGGTGCACACGCGGCGGCTCTTCATCGATATAATATTTGAAGTAGGCCGCTCCTGTTACGATAGTTACACCCCATTCTTCAGCTTTCCCGAAAATGTGGCGGTCGTTATACGATCGTACCAGCTCATCCACACGGCCCATAAGCGCGTTTTCGGGCCAGAACATGATTTCTGTCTGAGCGGTTACCACCGTGTCCAGCTTGGCCGTGAGCTCCAGCAGGGGCGTGGTGTTATCGTTGTAGCCCCCCGTGGGCAGGTAGGAGTCGTAATTTGGCTGTGCTACTACGGCATGAACATAGTCGTCGGTCTCGAAATCGGTTGTTAAAAGTATCAGAAGCGAAAGGACGATACTTCCGCCCCAAACTCCTCCGGCAAGTTTCGCACCCGAGGTTTGAATCCATGGTGAACCGGATTCGTGAGCCGTTTTGAGCCCGTTGTAAAGCCATGCAGAGCAGACCACCATCAAAAAGCTGACGGACAGAAAACCGGTATATTCGATGTACTGTACGGCCCAGGGGAGCATCGCCCAGGCGTTGGCCAGTACAAGCCAGGGCCAGGCGAGATCCCAGTGCAGGTGCAGCCATTCGTATGTGACCCACATCGCCGCTGCTGCAAAACCGGGCAGAAAGACTCCACGTATTCGTTTTAAGGCAAGTGCCATCAGTCCGAAAACCAGCGACATTATGGCACTGTTTGCAAGAATCGCGGCAACGCCACCGGCTAACGTAGCCATCGCCAGCCAGTACGTGGTGATGATATTCCAGACGAGCATGCCCGCATAACTATAGTAGGCCGCCTCCCGGTAGGTTGTGCAAAGATCGGCGAGCCTGTAGAGCAGCACCCAGGCCGGAATAAGCAAAAACGGAAAGGGAAAGGGGGAGAAACTGAACCCGAGAAGCAGGCCGGCAAAAACCGAAAGCAGCCATTTGTTCCGGAAATCAAAAAACAGCTGCATCATTCCTGAGGCTCCTCCGAATAGGTTTTTCCGGCCAGAACCAGTACAAACTCCCCACGCTGACGCGCCCGGTTCCCGAATTCTTCTTTTAGTTCTGAAAGCGTGCCGCGCCTGATTTCTTCATAAATTTTGGTCAGTTCCCTGCATACTGCGCACAAGCGGGTTTCATCACAAACTTCAAGCAACTCTGTGAGCAGTCGTACGATTCGGTGCGGACTTTCATAGATAAGCGTGGTTCGTTCGTCTTCGGCTATGGCTTCGAGGCGGGTTTTGCGTCCTTTTTTTGGGGGAAGAAATCCTTCAAAAACAAAGCGATCGGAGGGAAGTCCGCTCGCTGCCAGTGCAGTAACGGCCGCCACAGGTCCGGGTACAGCCGAAACGGTGATATGTGCCAGGTGGGCTGCCCGGGCCAGTAAAAATCCGGGGTCGGAAATAGCCGGCATGCCTGCATCACTAATCAGGGCAACTGAATCGCCCTGAGAAAGCCTGGCGATCAGCTCCGGCGTTTTGCGATGTTCATTGTGCTGATGTAACGAGGTGAGCTGCGTTTGAATACCGAATGATCTGAGCATATTCCCGCTTGTTCGGGTGTCTTCGCACGCAATCACCGAAACGCCCTCCAGTATCTCTTTTGCGCGGGGCGAAAAATCGCCGAGATTTCCAATCGGGGTTCCCACAAGGAACAGCCTGCCGTTCGGATCGTTTTGATGATTTTGTTCAGTTTTCATGGATTCCGCCCCGATTTACCGGGCCGACAGGACTTGGATGTATATTGAAGTTTATTCATAGTTGACAAAAACGAACACCCGGCGGAAACTGATGCACAGAGAGCTAATTTCTTGAGTGCCGGGTTTTTATGGAATGAAAATGTCACAATTACGATTATCAATTGCTGCGAACAGTGGAATAATTGCCTTCTAATAATCAGGGAAAGGAAGAAGGTAGGCATTATTTGATAAAAAGGCTCCGAAACAGACCAAATCCGTTATTGGAGAGGTCTGCTGAATCAGCATCGGGTTTCGTTTCGTGTACCGCTTTTATTAACTTCATTTTTTCGTGAAAAATCCGCTGAGAAAATCATTTTTTGGCAGAGACGATGCATCACCCTAACCATAAGCAGAAAGAACAGAACCTATGAGCATGAAAAATTTTAAACCCACCGGACTCAATCACATCACGCTAAGAGTTAATGAAATTGAGCGTGCCGAAGAATTTTACGGTGAGTTTCTCGGATTTGAGCAGATTAAAAAAATGGGCCGCAGCATGGCGGTATATCAGGTTGGTACCGATACCATTGTGCTTGTTGAGGCCGAAACCAGCTTCAATCGCGATTCAAAAGATTACAGGGTGGATCATTTCGGTTTCAGAGTGAAAGGGCCGGAAGTTGTTGATGAAGTGGCGGCATTTATGAAAGAGCGGGAAGTTACCATCCTGAGCGGCCCGTCGAACCGGAAAAACGGCCGGTTTGTGTTTATTTCCGATCCGGACGGTAACATGATTGAAATTTACAGCGAATAACCTGTCCCGTACAGACTCTGAATAGTAATGACTGCCTGACGGAAGGGGTGCCACATCTTCATGGTTCGGGCGACGGAATTGCGGAGAAATCCGGAAGCACAGGGTTCAATTATAATGGTATGAATTTTGCTGCAACAACAGCGAAACCGATTCTATTTATGAGTCACCACAAATTATTGAAAACATTATCGTATAGCAGAAGTTGAATAGTATTTATGAGTAAGAAAGAAAATAACGAAGATTTTCAGACTGAAGAACAACAGGATGAAGCGGCTGTATCCGCCGAAGCGCAGGCCCGGAACAAGGAAGCAGATTCCGAAAATGATGAAAATACGCCCGACACCGATACCCTGTTGTCTGAAATTGAACAGCTTAAACAAGAGCTGGCACAGAAAGATGAACATCTGCTGAGAAAAGCTGCGGAGTTTGAAAATCTGCGCAAGCGTACTCAGCGTGAACGTGTACAGCTTTTTGAGGATGCGAAAATTAATGCCGTCCGCGATTTTCTGCCGGTTTATGATGATCTTGAGCGAACGATCAACAATATTCCGGATTCAGCCGATGATTCATTTACCAAAGGCGTGCAGCTTGTGTATAATAAATTCAGCACGGCCATGAAACAAATGGGCGTTGAGACCATCCATGAAACGGGCGTACCATTTGATGTGGATTTGCATGATGCGCTGCTCCGGCAGCCGGCTCCGGATGATAAAACTCCCGATGATACCGTGTTACAGGTTCTTGAAACCGGCTACAAAATGGGTGAAAAAGTAATCCGGCACGCCAAAGTGATTGTGAGCGAATAAAAAATTCTATGAGTAAACGAGATTATTACGAAGTTCTTGAAGTTCCTAAAGGTGCATCAGCGGATGAGATAAAGCGGGCCTACCGGAAAAAGGCCATGCAGTATCATCCCGACCGGAATGCAGATAACCCGGATGCCGAATCCAAGTTCAAGGAAGCTGCCGAAGCTTTCGATGTGCTTAAAGATGATCAGAAACGTGCCCGCTACGATCAGTTCGGACATGCAGGAATGGGCGGAGGCGGATTCCGCGAGCCCGATTATCAAAACGTGGATTTTGACGACATCTTCAGCCGTTTCAGCGATATATTCAGTGGCGGTGATATTTTCGGCGGCCGGGGAGGTCAGCAGCGCGGACGCGGACGCCGCTCGGCAGGTGTGCCCGGCAACGATATGAAAATGACCATCAGCCTGACCCTTGAAGAAATTGCGTTTGGGGTTGAGAAAAAGCTGAAAGTAAAAAAATATACGCGCTGTGAATCCTGCAACGGTACAGGGGCCGAAACCGAAGATGATTTTATGACTTGTTCCACATGCAGTGGAACGGGAGAACTTCGTCAGGTTTCCAAAACCATGTTCGGCTCGTTTGTGAATGTTCAGCCGTGCCCGACTTGTAGCGGTGAAGGCCGTCAGATTCGCAACAAATGCGGTTCCTGTGGCGGTGAAGGCCGAACAAAATCAGAAGAAACCATTTCTGTAAAAATACCCGCCGGGGTTTCCACCAGTAATTACATCACCCTTCGCGGACAAGGTAACGCCGGTATTCGCGGCGGCGCTCCGGGTGATCTGATTGTTGTGATTGAAGAAAAAGAGCATGAATTCTTCGAGCGGGACGGAGATCACATTTTTTATGATCTTCAGGTGAGCATTCCTGATGCCATTCTCGGAACAGATGTAGAAGTGCCGACCCTCAAAGGAAAAGCAAGGCTGAAAGTGGAACCGGGAACCCAGTCAGGTAAATTGCTGCGTATGAAAGAAAAAGGGATTCAGCGGCTGAATTCATCTATGCGTGGTGATCAGTTTGTGCGTGTAAATGTATTTATCCCGAAAAAAATCAGCGACACGGAGCGGAAGAAGGTTGAAGCGCTACGTGAAGCAGAGCATTTTGATCCGCTTAAAGTAGCCGATACGGAAAATGGATTTTTCTCAAGGTTAAAAAGTATTTTCAGCTAATTTATATCATTCGTTTAGTGTTTGCGTTAACATTTGTGAATGTAAAACCCAACCCGCAACCCGACATCACTCTATAAATATGGTACTACGAGCAGCGGTCTTATTGTTTTTTCTTGCAGGAATCGTTTCTTCCACAGCTTTCGCCCAGTCCGGCGGACTCAGCGATGAACAAATTCAGGCGGTCGAGTCTGCGGTGTTTGAGGATTGGGACGGAAATGAGGTTGCGATCTCGGATTTCCGTGGAAAAACCATCCTGATAGATTTTTGGGAAACCTGGTGTGGTCCCTGTCTTACCATGATGCCCACGCTTGATCGTCTTGTAGAAGAATACGGCGATGATTTTGTTGTACTGGCCGTTTCCCCCGGCTGGTCGGATACTGAAGAAGTCGTCCGCCGGTTTATTGAAGAGCACGATTACAATTTTGAATTTGTCTATAACAGCGAGCTTGCATCCGCTCTTGAAATCCGTGGCATACCTTATAAAGTGTATGTGAAGCCCGACGGGACGTTCTATAAAGCCGAAACCGGATCGCGCGGCCCGCAGCAGGAATACACGAATATCAGTCAGTTGATCGAAGGCTTCCAGTAATCGTTGTCGAAGTACTAAGCATTTCAACTGTCTGCGGCACGCGTGATTGCTTCACGCTTTTTTTCTACCTGAACTTAAAAGCCCGCATGGAACCGACATTAAGTCTGTGTTCCATGCGGGCTTTTTCGTTTATAAAACGGTTCGGGCAAGTAACCCGAAGTTATTCAAACGGATTGATGCCCATTTCATACCACGCAAAAGCGTAACGGTCGGCCCATTCTTCAATCACGGATTGTGTGGAACGTCCGGCTCCGTGTCCGGCCATGGTTTCAATGCGGATCAGCACGGGGTTGTCGCCCGCGTGTGCAGCTTGAAGCGCTGACGCAAATTTGTATGAGTGGGCCGGTACCACGCGGTCATCATGGTCTGCGGTAGTGATCATGGTAGATGGATACACCGTCCCGGCTTCAACATTGTGCAGGGGGGAATATCCCTTGAGATAGTGGAACATCTCTTCGCTTTCTTCGGCCGTACCGTAATCGAATGCCCAGCCGGCCCCGGCGGTAAATGTATGATAGCGAAGCATGTCCAGCACACCAACGGCAGGGAAGGCAATTCTGGCCAGATCCGGCCGCTGATTCATCACGGCGCCCACAAGCAGCCCGCCGTTTGACCCTCCGGCTATGGCCAGCTTATCTGATGAAGTGTATCCGTTTTCAATAAGAAACTCACCTGCTGCTATAAAGTCATCAAAAACATTTTGCTTGTTTTTCCGGACACCGGCAAGGTGCCAGCTTTCCCCGTATTCACCGCCTCCGCGAATATTGGGCTGGGCGTAAATGCCTCCGTTTTCAAGCCAAATTAGCCGCTGAACAGAAAATGAGGGCCGCAGGCTGACATTAAAACCGCCGTAGGCATAAAGATACGTCGGGTTCGTGCCGTCCATTTCAAGACCTTTTTTATAGGTGATGAACATCGGGATTTTGGTGCCGTCTTTGCTTTCATAGAAAATCTGTTCGGTTACGTACGCCTCGGAATCAAAATTGATGTCGGGCGTCCGGTACAGCTCTGAGGTTCCTGATTCAATATCATAAGAAAACGATGTTGCCGGATAGGTGAAGGACGTAAAGGTGTAGTAAAGCATGGTTTCATGGCTTCGCGCGGAGAAACCGCCGGCTGTACCGATGCCGGGCAGCTCAACTTCACGAATTAGTTCTCCGCTTAGGTCGTACTGAAAAACGGAGGTTTGTACATCAATCAGGTAGCTGGCAAACAGGCTGTTTCCGGCTCGTCCTACACTCAGTACATGCTCGGTTTCGGGAATCAGGTCGGTCCAGTTATCGGGTGAAGGGTCGGAGACGGACGCTTCAACCAAACGGTAATTTTGAGCGTCGAGGTTTGTGAAAATCAACAGCCGGTCGCCCTCGGTTGTAATGATCCGGTGCGTATTATCGAAGTTATCCACTACCGGATGAATCCGGGCATCTTCAGTTGTAAGGTCTTTGATATAGAGCTCGTTACCGGTTGTGCTCTCTGCGGCCGTGATCACCAGAAAACGCTGGTCTTCCGTAACACCGCCCGAAACATAACGCCTCGGCATGGATTCGCCCCCGAAAATCAACTCGTCTTCAGCCTGAGGTGTGCCAATCTCATGAAAAAATAGCTGATGCATTTCCGTGCGGGCAGAGAGCTGACTTCCGTCGGGCAGGTCATAGCTGCTGTAATAAAATCCTTCATTTCCTCTCCACGAAATACCTGAAAACTTGATATTCTCAAGGGTGTCGCCGATAGTTTCATAGGTTTCCGTATCAATAACGATAACGCGGCGCCAATCGGAACCGCCCTCTGAAATAGCGTATGCAGCCAGCGATCCGTCTTGTGTGAAGCTAAGCCCAGCCAGCGATGTGGTTCCGTCCTCAGAAAAAGAGTTCGGGTCGAGAAACACTTCCGGTTCCGCATCGGGTGAACTTCTGCGATAAATTACGCTGTGATTTTGAAGCCCGTCGTTTCTGGAAAAATAGTAGTAATCGCCGTAGCGGGTAGGAGGGGAGACGCGCTCATAATTCCAGTCCTCACGGAGCCGGTCACGGATGGTGTCGCGAAACGGAATATGACCGAGATAATCGAAAGTTACCTTGTTCTGAGCTTCAACCCATGCTTTGGTTTGGTCCGACAGGTCGTCCTCCAGCCAGCGGTAGGGGTCGGCGACCTCATGGCCGAAATAGGTATCGATAACATCGGTTTTCGGAGTATCAGGGTAGGTGATCACGCCTGATTCAGAATCAAACCCTGCCTGATCATAAACCGTGACTGATTCAGGATATGGGACTTCCGATTGCTCCTGCCCGAACGCAGGAAGGGCTAATAGCGGCACCCATAGTAAGAAAGGTAAAAATTGAAGTTTCATAAGCTTATAAAGATCATTGTTGAAAATTAGTAAGATTGATTTCTCAGCGCGTTAGCTCGTTCTTGAGCATGGCGTAATCCGCTTTAACAGGGATCGCTTTTTTTACACGCTTATGGAGCCGTTTAAGGGCATCCGGTTCGGTAATATGTGGTCGAATCTCATCGGGCATTACATCGGTAAATTTTGCCGGATGCGCTGTGGCCAACAGTACGCCCGGAGTATGCGGCCCGTTTCCACCGTTTGTGCTGAAACGGTCTTTAACTTCAGACCAGGCGTGGCAGCCCACAGCTGTGTGGGGATCCATAATATAACCTGTTCGCTGAAATATCGACCTTATCGTTTCGGTGGTTTTTTCATCGTCGGCCCAGAAGGGTGTTATGCTTCGGGCCGTGGCTTCCGGATCTTTACCATACATATACTCGATGCGGGCAAAATTGCTCGGGTCGCCCACATCCATCGCATTGCTCATGGTGCGAACCGACGGACGCGGCCGATAGCTTTGTTCCACAATGTAATCGTAAAATGTACGGTTCCGGTTACAGGCTGCGACAAAATGTCGTGCCGGAACTCCGGTTTTGGCGGCAATCAATCCGGCCGTCAGATTTCCGAAGTTTCCGCTTGGTACTACAAATACAGGGGCCTCATTATCAAATGCTGCGTATCCGAGCTGCTGAAGTTTGGCGACGGCGTGTGCATAATAGACCATTTGCGGCAATAAACGCCCGATATTTATA
>PXDL01000533.1 GCA_003566395.1 Balneolia bacterium
CTGTTATAGTATCGTTGGCACTAAAGTTAACTGCCGAGAAAGTAAACTGTCCTGTAGAACTATCACAACTAGTAGTACCACCAACTGGCACTACACCATCAACTGCTAAACTAATATTATTAGTTTCTCCGTCACAAACTGAAGATACAGTTGTGGTATCTGATTGATATACTCGTCCAGAAATACCAATTACTGGAGTAGAATCATCCCAAACTATATATCCAGGATCGCCTCCATCATCATCATCAAAATCTTCACCAGCTATATTTCCTGTATGATTTGTAAAGCGCCAAGCGCTAACAGCCGGAGCGATAGCCCGCACGTTTCGAGGATCAGTAAGCCCTGGGTCAGCATTAAATATATTTTCTACAAAGTTTCGAGACGGATTAGCATCAATAGCTGACCCTTCTACCGTCATAGTATACCCATCTTGAATCTCAAGCAGTAAATCAGTACGTGAAAAATCATTTACCGTTGGTGTACCAGTAAATTGTATACCCGGCTCAGATACGTCTCTGACTCGCATACGATTAACCGTTACTTCACCACCGGTAGTGAACTCCATATCATATTGACCTGAACCAAACGCTTCTACTGTAGTAGTTGATGTACTGCCATTTACAGTGAGGCTACCACCGGCCCAAGTAGCACTACCGCCACCCTGTATAAAGACCTGTGCTTGTCGTGGTGTGGCACTAATATCGGTCCCATCCCAGTCTCTGTTGTAGCTCCAATGGTCTGCAAATAACTGATTTTCGTAGTCACCAAAAATATATAATTCTCCAGTAGTATCTTCATGATTTTGTGAATATAATGATGCCCCTTCCTCAACGCTATAAGTATCAGCTGCACTATTCCACATTCTGATTTGTGCGTCATTTACCACCTCAAGTGTATCGTACACATCGCTGGTAGTAGATGCATTTATTTCATATTCTCCTCCAAAAAGTCGTAAGGTACTTCCGGTCCAGACTGTATTTGCTCCTCCGAGTGTATTTTGGAAGTTATCACCTACAGCTAGAGTTTGCCCACTGGCAACAGTGAAGGTGTCGTGACTATCTAAGATGAAGCTAGCTGTCGCGGTAGCATGACGAGCCATAGTTACATCACTTGAAGTATCAATAATAACATTTGCAAACGGAGATGGACCGGCGTTTATTACAGAAGAAACTGTAGGTGAGAAACGCACCGTTCCATTATTGGCAGTAAAGGTTCCATTATCAACCCAATCACCCTCAACTACTAAACCAGAAGATGGACTAGCATTAAAAGTTCCCTCAGCATTAATCAACACATCACCACTGACTGTTATGTTAGGGTTATTGATATCAACTGAAAAAGTAGAAGTGTTAGTACCACCAATTGTCAAAGCATTACCAACGACCAAACTTTGTGATGGAGCAGTGTACTCTCCAGAACCAAATCCAGCATCAAGTGTTAAATTATGATATTGAAGTGGTGCTACATTAGAAGCTAAACCACTATAACGAACCGTGCTCAAACCAGTGTCAATACTACCGTTAGATGAATACACTGTATTATCACCACTAAAATCAATAGTACTGACACCAAGATTAAGATGGTGTGCTATAGCAATTGAGAGGGTGTTAGCAACTGTTGTGGTGGCCGTTCTAGCTAAAGTAGTAGTACCAACATCATTTCCTGAACCAAACTGAATATCATAGAACGTCCATGGCGAAGTACCAGATATTGTATTGGTAGCTCCTAAAGTCACCACACCACCGCCAAGCGATAACACTCCGTTACCGGTAAGTGACCCGGTAGGTATGCTTATATCACCAGTCCCTGTTACTGTTCCCTCATCGACTAGCATATCGCCAAGCACTAATATATCTGGCCCTAGATGCCAACCTCCCCCTACACCAGAGAAAGTAATATCATTAAACACAACCTCATCATCACTAGTAATACTCTTACCTGTTGTGGAAGCAGTAAAGAGCGCAGTAGTAGACGCTGCATTAAACTGAGCATCAGTACCTATAACCAACCTACCACCAATACTTAGTGTTGAGGTAGCAAAGGCATTGAAAGTCGCCTCCTCGCCAAGCGCAAGAGTACCGTCGTAATCATTGCTCTGACCACCACCAGTAAGCGTTACCTCACCACCTGGAGAGAAAGTCTTATTATGAAATACAAATAGTTCATTTCCTGGAAGCACTTCTAGACTGTTACCTACTACTACAAATCCAACATCAGAATCATCAGTGCTATCAAATTGACTCATCCGATCAATACGCATTGGCTGTGGACTCTCATGTCTAACAATCACTCGATCTTGATAAATATCTAGATCAGTTATATCAACGAGTGGGGTCCTGGTAACAACTGTACCCTTAGCGCCACCATCAGTATCTAAGTACACCAGAATATCCGGATCGCCAGTAAATGACACCGCACCAAAAGAGTAAGTACCGTCCGTAGCACAAGGTGTACTATCAGTGAAAATACCACCATCAACCACCACCCTCACTACATCCGTAATACCATCACAGACTGGAGAACCGAGTGGTGTCACGCCCGCATCGGCATAGACTGTACCAGAGATAGCAATAGTAA
>PXDL01000264.1 GCA_003566395.1 Balneolia bacterium
ATCGCCGTCCAGTCGCAACGGATGCGCCTGAGCCTGGTCGTCCAGAGCATTTTCTGGCTCCCAGCCGCTGGCCTTCGCATCCGCCAGAGTCTGGTCTCGTTCCAGGCTGTTCACCTTGAGGTTCTGGTATTCACCATTAACCGTCACGGACGTTGCTACATACTCCCCTGTTTTCCAGCCATGCTCAGCCAGATAATTGGCCACCGAGCCAATGGCATCCGCAAGGTTATTCCAGATATCAATCGTGCCATCGCCGTTGTGGTCGATAGCGTAGGCGTTGTAACTGGTCGGCATGAACTGTGGGTAACCCATGGCGCCAGCATAGGAGCCGACGACCGACAATGGCTCGAATTCCATGTCGCGCATTATCAGCATGAATTGAACAAACTCACGTTGAAAATACTCCGCCCGCCGACCTTCGGTCACCGCCAAGGTAGCCAGGGCATCAAAGGTTCGGTGCTGTCCGAGAAAATTCCCGAAACTGGTTTCGATGCCAATAATGGCTGCCACTATTTCAGCTGGAACACCCAGTTCAGTTTCGGCTTTATCCAGCCATTGCTGATGCTTCTCCATAAACGCCAAACCGCTGTTTACCATTTGCGGTGAAATAAACCTGGGGCGGTATTGACGGAAGGTTTCGGTGCGCTCAGCCGGTTGGGCCAGGTTTTCAACGTTACGCGCAATATACCGACCATCCTTGAAGAGCTGTTCGACATAGTCACGCTCGAACTCGTGCTCGGCAACCAGGGTATCAATCAAGTGTTTGGAAAGCGGAAACTCCGTCAGATCCTGAGCGAGTGCTCCGGCAGCGGTAACGAACAATGATGCACTCAACCAAAGCATTGATTGTCGCATGGGCACTCCATTTCAAGCTCGATGGTGGGTACTGATGGACATGAGCATGCCAAAACCAGCCAGCAAGGTAACGATGGACGTTCCACCGTAACTCACCAACGGCAAGGGTACACCGACCACTGGTAAAATGCCGCTGACCATGCCGATATTTACAAAAACATAGATAAAGAAGGTCAAGGTCAAACTACCTGCCAACAAGCGACAGAAATTATCTCGGCCACGTATAGCGATAATCATGCCGCGAATAATGATAAACGCATAAAGCGCGATTAATGCCATGGCGCCTACAAAGCCGAATTCCTCACCAAGCACAGCAATAATAAAATCGGTATGGCTTTCCGGCAAAAAATCCAGTTGAGATTGAGTTCCCAACATATAGCCTTTGCCATTAAATCCGCCAGAACCAATGGCCGTCATCGACTGAATAATATTCCAGCCCGCTCCAAGCGGGTCGGACGTTGGATCGAACAGCGTCAGTATTCTCTGTTTCTGGTATTCCCGCAGCACAAACAGCCAGAGCACCGGGAACATCGATAAGGCGAGAAAAATGCCCGTGAAGATCAACTTCCAACTGAGCCCTGCCAGAAAAACAACAAAAATACCTGATGCTGCAATCAACAAAGCCGTGCCCAAATCCGGTTGCTGAGCGACCAGCGCTACGGGTATTGCCAGCAGGAAAATAGAGAGGAAGAGGTGGCGATACTTGGGCGGAACACCGTAACGGGAAAGGTACCAGGCCAGCATGACAGGCATGGCGATTTTCATAATTTCCGACGGCTGAAAACGCATCAAACCGGGAATGTCCAGCCAGCGCTGAGCTCCCTTGGCGCCAGTACCGAAAAAAAGCACCAGCACCAACAGCATGACACCCAGAATATAGACGGTACCACCCCACATCTGATACCAACGAGGATCGAATTGGGCAACAAAGACCATCACTACAAAGCCAATACCAAAACGTATACCCTGCCGATAGACCGATACCATATCGCCGCCAGCGGCACTGTATAGTACGACCATTCCGCCGCACGCCAGAAGCACCAGCGCCAGCAACAAATAGGGGTCAATGTGTAATCGATGCCAGAAGCTGGTCTGCCGGGTCAGATTGCCATCCGGTAAATGTCTGACGTATTCAGACAGATTCATCAGATGTCCCTCCGAAGCAGGAAGTAGTCCATCAATTCACGCGCAATTGGAGCCGCGACGCGAGCCCCTCCACCACCGTTTTCAACCAGAACAGTCACCGCAATTTTAGGGTTTTCGGCCGGAGCAAAGCCCATAAACCAGGCATGATCGTTGAAGTGGTCAGGAACATCGCCGATGGGCACACCCTCGGCATCGCGCTGAATCCGAATGACCTGAGCAGTACCGGTCTTCCCGGCAATTCGATAAGGGGCATCGAAACCAGTACCCCGAGCAGTACCCTTGGCGCCGTGTACCACTTCGACCATGGCACGATGCATGCGATCCCAGTCGGCTTCGTCCCTGAGCTGAACATCGGGGAGTGGAGGAGACATATTTTCCAGCAAAGAGGGATCCGAGCTGTCTTTCAACAGCCGCGGTGTTACCCACTTGCCTTTGTTCGCCATGACTGTTGTTGCGATGGCCACCTGCATGGGTGTCACCAGCATGTAGCCCTGGCCAATGCTCACATTGATGGTGTCGCCATTGAACCAGCTTTCGCCACGGGCGGTACGTTTCCATTCTCG
>PXDL01000505.1 GCA_003566395.1 Balneolia bacterium
GGATAACTGCGTCTGTTTTTGGCCAAATTAATCGTTTTTTCACCTGCCAGGTCATGGAGCGTAAATATATGTACGCGCTGCTGATTTGGATCGTAGGCATATAAACGGTCTTCGTGCACATTCAAACTGGCAACAGCACCAAACTCACCGGGTCCACGGCCATCCCTACCAAGCCGGTCTATAAATTGACCGTCAGGATCAAAAGCATGTACAACCATTCGCCTGTTATCTGCGATATAAACCCGGCTTGAGCTATCTACGGCAACATCTCCAATTGTTCCAATCAAAACCTCCGCTGTATCTCCATAGGTTGCATCCTTCTCAAGAGATAGTGTTGTAGCTATTTTTGTATCCGCCGAATGGATCGTAAGGTTTTCCAATTCCTGAAACTGTAATGGGACTGTTTCCTGCTCTTGAGGAGAACATCCCCAAAAAATGACTATTACAATTCCACAAGTTAATATTCGCATTTAATTAGAAAATCCCATTCTGTCTATTAGTGAAAGTGATGCCCGAATATTCGAAATAATTAGTTCAAAAAAGATTAGACTTGAAAGTCTGTATTTAGGTTGCATAACAGTCGAAAATCTGAATGAGCGAGCCAAGCGAATCCCGGTGGTTATAAAAAACGATTACATAAAGTCCCGGATACCGGGCCCGAAGCCTGTGATAAAGTGTAGGGCTCAGACAACAGCACAAAAAACCACAACAGCTTTCTCACCTATCTACAAACTCGTCATATCAAAAAAAAACGCCGTACACGGTTTGTCTTCCATGCACGGCGTTTTCTTTTTGAAACTGTACTGTCAGATATCTACAGCCACAAAGAATTGCTGGTTCCGGCGAACGACCTGTAGCAAGACCGTACTTCCGGGCTGGGCTTGTTGCATTACGGTGGTAAACTCCTGCATGCTTCGTACCCGTTGACGATTCACGGCAGAAATCAGGTCGCCCGGACGAATTCCCTGGCGTTGGGCCTGACTGTTCTCGCGTACTTCTTTTACGATCACACCCTGAAGATTGGCGCGTAATCCGTGTTCATTGGCGAGTTCATCTGTGAATGGCTCCACTGAAAAACCAAAGCGATCAAGCATATCTTCGGTTTCTTCGGGTACCAACTCTTCGGATTCTCTTTCTGCCAGAACGGCTGTAAGTTCCAGTTGTTCATCATCGCGGAGCACTTTCAGGCGCAGTTCATATCCCGGAGGACGCGAAGCAATGAAACTCTGGAAACTGCGGAAACTCTCGAGCGGACGGCCGTTGTATTCAAGGATAACGTCTTGTTCCTTCAGGCCGGCTTTCTCGGCCGGGCTGTCCTCAATAATCTGGCTTATGATGGCACCGGTGGCCCGTTCAAGCCCGAGCGCGCGGGCAAGGGCGTCGTTAACCTGCTGACCTGAGATACCCAGAAAACTGCGGGATACGCGGCCGGTATCCAGAATGGAATCCATTACAATGCTTGCCATATTGATCGGAATCGCAAAGCCGATACCCTGAAATCCACCGGACCGGGAGGCAATGGCCGTATTAATACCGATCAGTTCGCCATCCATATTGACCAGCGGCCCGCCGGAGTTGCCCGGATTAATGGCGGCATCGGTTTGGATGAAATCTTCTATCTCAACGAGCTCAATATTGGAGCGCCCTTTTGCGCTGACGATGCCCTGAGTTACGGTCTGAGCCAGATTTTCGCTCAGTGGGCTGCCTACAGCCATTACCCACTCGCCTACGCGGAGGTTATCACTGTCGCCAAGCTCCAGATAAGGAAGGTTTGAGGCATCAACCTGAAGAACCGCTACGTCGGTATCGGGATCAGAACCGAGTACTTTGGCCCCCAGCACACGGTTGGTACTTGTGCGTATGGTCACCGTGTCGGCATTGGCAATTACGTGATGATTGGTAAGGATGATGCCGTCGGCTGAAACAATTACGCCCGAGCCTTGTCCGCGCTGCTGAAATTCACGTTCACGGGGTTGTTGCCCGCGGGGCCGGCCGAAAAATTCTTCGAACATATCGAACGGAGACATTTGCTGCTGACGGCGCACGGTACGCTCGGTATTAATGGTTACCACCGCCGGAGTGGTGCTTTCGGCCAGACTCACAAAAGCATTGTTAAGATCTCGCAGGTTACGAATCGGGCGGTCTTCGGCTTTTTTGCGGTCATATTCAACCTCTTCAGCCACGTAGGTTGTGCTGCCTGAACCGGGCAATACAGATGTGAAGCCGGTATTCGTTGACAAATACCCCATAACCAGCACCAGAAGTGCAAAGGTGAAAGCAGCCGCAAATTTTGGCGTTTGTGAAATCATAGATGGAAAGTGAAAGGTTAGTCCGTTGAAGATTC
The DNA here is from genome assembly GCA_003566395.1 of Balneolia bacterium. Taxonomy (GTDB): domain Bacteria; phylum Bacteroidota; class Rhodothermia; order Balneolales; family Cyclonatronaceae; genus Cyclonatronum. The sequence goes on from PXDL01000505.1 coordinate 2,345, forward strand.
AGTTATTTTCTGAAAGTACAGACGCTCGAAGCACCTGATTTATTTTTTAAATCCGGAAATGCGCTAACAAAAATTATGCCTGTACGCAAGATAAGCTCTTAAACGTACGATCAGGGCAGTTTTAGCATATAAAAAGAGTGCAAACTGTCGAAATTCTGACAGGCTGCAGAAAAAATGACCCGACAAAATGAAGCCGTGCTGAAGCTTAGCGGCTGCC
>PXDL01000529.1 GCA_003566395.1 Balneolia bacterium
ATAGGTAAAATCACCGTTCAGTACCTACGGTGATTCCCCTGGGAAAACTTGAATTTTGCCAACTAAGGCCTCACACTTACCATTTATTACTGTTAATGCTTACACCTGAGCTGCTCAATCAAATCAGTCCGTTTGAACTTCGTGCCCGGCAGATCGTCGAGGGATTTCTGACCGGTCTTCACAAAAGCCCGTATTACGGATTCAGCGTAGAGTTTGCCGAACACCGACCTTATAATCCGGGCGATGAAATCAGGCATATCGACTGGAAGGTTTTTGGAAAATCGGAGCGCTACTATGTGAAGCAGTATGAGGAAGAAACCAACCTCCGGTGCCACGTGGTGCTTGATGTAAGCAGTTCTATGCTGTTTAAATACCACGGTGAGTGGACCAAGCTCGGGTACGGTGCGCATCTGGCTGCCTCCCTCTTTTATCTGATGCAGCGCCAGCGCGACGCCTGCGGGCTGGTGACGTTCGATCAGGAGCTGGGGGAAATGCTGCCGGCCAAATCGTCGGGATCTCACCTGCGCTTTCTGCTCTCCAAAATTGAACCGTTTACCCGGAAAGATCATACCGGATTCGCAAACCGGAAAACGGCCTCTGCCGAAGTATTACATGAAGTAGCCGAACGCCTGCACCGGCGTAGTATGGTTGTGGTAATAAGCGATTTGTTTGAAAATGTGGGGGAACACGATCAGCTTCTGAGTGCGCTTAAACATTTACGCCATAAAAAGCATGAAGTGGTGCTGTTTCACATGCTTGAAAAGCGCAGTGAACGTGATCTCGATTTCCCCGACGGACGCTACCTTTTCCAGGATCTTGAAACCGGGGATGAAATGGATTTGGTGCCTTCACAAATACGCGAGGCCTATCAAAAGGAAGTTGAAAAATACACCCACAAATTTAAAGTAGCCTGCAGTGAAGCGCATATCGACTACGAAGAAGTGGATACCGGCTCACCCTTCGATATGGCGCTTCTGGCTTATCTGAATAAGCGGAAGCGGGTGGGGTGATTTTCATCTGTCCGGCTCTTGTTGAGCCTGAGCGTGAAAGAGGTCGAGCTGCCTGCCGCGTCCGTGCTGCCGTTTGGGAACTTCATCATCCTGTAAATTCAGGTTAGAGACCGAAATACCCAGCAGCCGCACTGGTCGTATGCCCGCCTCGGTCTGCTCAAGCAGCTCCTGAGCGGTGTCGTAAAGCATTTCTTCCTCATTTATCATCACGTCCAGCGACTGGCTGCGCGTAACGGATTCAAAATTGCTGTACCGGACTTTCAGGGTTATGGTTCTGCCGAGAGCATCTGCTTTGATCATCCGGTCTGATACCTTGCGGGCGATCAGGCGAAGCTTTTCGCGAATTTCGGGCATGGCTTCAAGGTCATCGGAATAGGTGTTCTCCGCACCTACAGACTTCCGGATCCGGTTTGCCTTCACTTCACGGTTGTCAATTCCCCTGACGATGTTGTAGTAAAAGTAGCCCGGTTTACCGAAATGACGCACAAGGTCCGCTTCGGATTGCTCTTTCAGGTCGGCTCCGGTGTAGATGCCGAGGCTGTGCATCTTTGCTTCCGTTGCCCGGCCTATGCCGTGAAATTTCCCGACCGGAAGGGATTCAAGAAAGGCAAGCATTTTGTCCGGGGTGATGACCGCGAGGCCGTCGGGTTTGTTGAGGTCGGAAGCAATCTTGGCCAGAAACTTGTTCACCGCTACCCCTGCCGAGGCCGTCAGGCCGGTTTTTTCGCGAATTTCCTCTTTGATAAGTTCGGCGACCTTGCGTGCCGAGCGGATATTCTTTTTGTTTTTTGTGATGTCCAGATAGGCTTCATCCAGCGAAAGCGGTTCAACCAGATCGGTATATTCCCGGAAAATGCTCCTGATTATATCTGAAACCTGCTTATACCGCTCGAAGCGTGGTTTAACAAATACCGCATTCGGGCAAAGTTTCACCGCGCGGTAGGCCGGCATAGCCGAATGAATGCCGTAGGTGCGGGCTTCGTAGCTTGCAGCCGCAACCACTCCCCGGCCCGAGGGCGAACCGCCCACCACCACAGGCTTACCTTTCAGCCCGGGAGAGTCGTGCTGCTCCACCGAAGCAAAAAAAGCATCCATATCGATATGTATAATTTTGCGCATAGACGTGCCACGTGCCGGACGCGTGAACCAACGGATACAATGTTTTAAAATGTAGCAAGGTTTCTGGTTAATACAAGGCAGCTTTGCAAAACAGATAGCTGCCTGTTTTATGATGTATCCGGACAGTGAATTCACAAACCCCAATTTTGGATGTTGAGTTTTGAATCACTGTTGTACGGGGAAACTGATTCTTACTGTAGCCGTTGGCAGCATGTTTTTGTCCCGCGGATTACCCGGATTGAACGGATTGTTCCGGCCAAACTACGAACTTCCGTGCCCTGAAGTAGTTTAGAGCCGGAGTTTTTTCCTTGCTTTCAAATTGAACTATTACGGTTAGGTGCCCGTCAAAAAAGTCAGAAATCCTCCAGGTAGCTTGATATGAAGAACCAAATCCGGCCTTGTAAATAAATGGCGCAGGTCGCTCCGCTCC
>PXDL01000382.1 GCA_003566395.1 Balneolia bacterium
ACTTCTTTTTTTGTTCCCGTTTGCAACAGTAAACCAGCGTGAATAATGCTAATCGTATCACCCAGGAAAAGAGCTTCATCAAGGTCATGGGTTACCATGAGAAAAGTTAATTTATGCTCCTTACGAATAGCTTGAAGCAAGTACCATATTTCCCTGCGCAGGTTGATGTGCAACGAAGAAAGGGGTTCGTCTAAAAGAATCAAGTTGCTTCCCGCTGCCAAAGCCCGCGCCAGGGCCACACGCTGTTTTTCACCACCGCTTAAATTGTGAATCTTTCGGTCAAGGAGCCCGCCAATTCCCAGGCTGGAAGCAAGGCTCATAATTTTTGCATTCTTTTCCCTTTTGCTGCTTCCTTTGATGCGCAGGCTGTAACCGATATTGTCCTTAACAGTCATGGTGGGAAAGAGGGCCAGGTCCTGGAAAATCATCCCCACATTTCGGTCGGAGGGGGCCACCGTGATGCGGTCGGAGACCACCGTGCGCCCGTCCACCTTTACCTCGCCCTTTTCGGGAATTTCAAAACCCGCGATGATGCGCAGCAGCGTGGTTTTGCCGCACCCGCTTTCGCCGATCAGGCCGAGGGTCTTGCCCTTGTACAGCGTGAGGGTGGCATCGTACACGGCAGGTTGCTCCTTGCCCGGGTACGATTTGGTGACGTTGATGATTTCGAGTGCCGGGTTCAAAGGCTTTTGATGGATTTGTGAATGAGTATCACGGGAATGATTCCCGCCAGTACGATGAGCAGTGATGCAGATGCTGATTCGCGCAGCATTTCGTCGTTGGCAAACTCGAATGCCGTAGTTGCTAAGGTATCAAAATTGAACGGACGGAGGATGAGCGTAAGCGGCAGCTCTTTCATCACGTCCAAAAATACCAATAAAAATGCAGACAGAATCGCCGGCCTCAGCACGGGGATGTTGACCCGAAAAAGGGTGTAGAGGTGGCCTTTTCCCAGCGATCGCGAAGCCTCGTCGAGCTTTTCGCATTGCTGCTTAAAATTGCCCTCCAGCGGATTGACCGACACCGCCATGAACCTGATCAGATACGCGTACACCAACCCGACCACCGATCCGGTGATCAAAACGCCTCCGAAAGTGCTTCCGAAACCTTCGGAAATCCACCGGGCCGAATTTTCCGCACCGGCGGCCACCACCATCACACCCACGGCAATCACGGCGCCCGGCAGGGCATAGCCCAAGGCAACGATGCGGTTGACGATTTTCCCGGCAAGGGACCGGTTGATGCGGCTGCTGTAGATGAACAGGAGGGAGAGTGCCACAATGAGCACCCCCGCGCCGGCGGCCAGCATGATGGAATTGGCGATAACGGCGTAAAAATGCGGCCCCTGCACCTTGTGCCACGTGGCGAAGGCATCGGTCACAATCTTGAGAAAGGGCAGGGCAAACCCGAGGATGAAGGGGAGGAGGCAGGCCGCGGTGAGCACCCACTTGCGCGGCCCCTTCACGGGCTGAAGTCCGCTGCGCTTGAGCCCGGTATTGGTGGCAAAACGGCTGCGCTGCAAGTATTTTTCGGCTGTGAAGAGAAAGCCCACCACCAGCATGAGCACCGCCGAGAGCTTGATGGCCGCTTCCAAATCGCCCATGGAAAACCATGCTTTGAAAATGCCGGTGGTAAAGGTGCCCACGCCGAAGTAATACACGGCGCCGTAGTCGTTGAGCACCTCCATCAGCACCAGAAAGAGTCCGCCGGCGATGGCGGGACGGGCCAGCGGGAGGGCAATGCGGCGAAAGGTGCGAAGCGAATTTCCGGAAAGGGAAGATGCCGCCTCGAAAATAGCCGCCGACTGCAGCTGAAAAGCCGCCTTGGCCGGGAGGTATACGTAGGGGAACAGCACCAGGCCGAAGGTGACGGCCAGGGTGAAAATGTTCATGGAATCGAAATAGAGGGCCTTGGCCAGCTCGGGGCCTCCCGCCTTGTGGAGCAGGGTGAAAATGGGGCCGGTGAATGAGAGCAATCCCGCGTAGCTGTAAGCCACGATGTAGCTCGGCAGGGCCAGCGGAAGGATGAGGGCCCACTCCAGCCACCCCCTTCCGGGAAATCGGTACCGGCTCACCGTCCACGCGCAGCCCACACCGATCACGAGGGTGATGAGGCCGGTGGCGATGCAGAGAAAAACAGAATTGGCCGCGTAAGTGACCAGCAGGTTATTGACGATGTGGCTCCAGGCCGCCGTGCCGGGCATAAATACCCGCGCCACCACCATGAGCAGCGGCACCGAAAGCAGTACCCCGATCGAAATCGAAAGGATGAGCCACGGCTTGGCCACCGGCAGCCTGCGCACGGCGGATTTGCTTTGTTTCAGTGGCTCAGTTCCAGCCTGCACGGTCGAAGATTTCTACGGCGGCGCTGTTGTTGGCTCCGAGCTTTTGGAGGTCCAGGGTGTCCTGTTTCCACGCTCCCCACGATTTCAAAAGTTCGGACTGTCCGGCATCGGCATGCACGGGAAATTCGGCGTTGGCCTCGGCGTAGAGGCTTTGCACTTCCGGCGTGGCCATGTATTCCAGCAGGCGGATGGCGTTTTCCTTGTTG
>PXDL01000139.1 GCA_003566395.1 Balneolia bacterium
GCTGGTGGATGGTGAAGGCAATTCGGTAAGTGAAAACGTAATCGGGGACTCCGGGAATCATGGAATCCGGCTGTGGAATGCAACCGATAACACCATTACCGATAATGAAATCCACGGAAGCGGAAATGACGGCCTTACGGTGCAGGGAAGCACGGGACATACCGTTTCCGGAAATACCGTTACCGGAGCCGACAGGTATGGATTAAGAATCGGATTTACTTCCGCATCAACCGATAATGCATTTGCCGGTAATACCGTGTATGGAAGCGGGGAGGCCGACCTGATGTCGGAGAACGATTCCGAGAACAATCATCTTGCCGATCTTGTGCTCGGAGAAGGCGCATCGGAAATGGTGCTCAATGCCGACCTGATGAACAGTTCTCTGCATCCAACCACAGAAGCACCCTCTTCCGGTGAAGAACTGCAGGCGCTCGATTCCTACCTGGAATTTGCTCCTGTTGAATCCGACGGTGTGCTTCCATCTTCTGCTCAGTTGGAATGGCAGGTTGATTCATTCAATTTCTCGGAGGATGAATTCGAAGCACTCGGCATTTGGCGCTATGATGACTCCGGTGAAGTTTGGGTGGATGCGGGCGCTTTGGCCGATGATGAGACCGAGCTGGTATCCATAGAAATGGAAGAAACCGGCCTTTACGGTCTGTTTCTTGATTTGACCGTTACCGGTTTACCCGGAGATGAAATCCCCGACGACTTTGCCCTCGATCAAAACTACCCGAATCCCTTCAACCCTACGACCAACATCAACTACGCCCTGCCCGAAGCGGCTGAAGTACGCCTGGAAGTGTACAATATGCTGGGGCAGCAGGTGGCCGTACTGGTGAGTGAACAGCAGCAGCCGGGAAGGTACACCGTGGTTTTTGATGCACGGGCACTGGCAAGCGGAGTCTATATCTACAGGCTCCGTGCGGGAAGCGAAGTGTTCACCAGAAAAATGACGCTTGTGAAGTAATCAGGGAAAATCATCACAAAAAAAGGAGCACGCCGAAACAGCCGGTGTGCTCCTTTTTGGTTTGTACATCGAGTAGAACTGCCCGGGTGAAATCTGAGACTTAGAGCAATTTTCCATCAGGATTGGAAATTATATATATTGATATCTGAAGTGAGTTTTTTGGTTTAAGAAAGAGACTGAATGAACCAAGATTTTAAAAACTAATAGAAAAGTACTTGGTTATGAATACGAACAAGACAATCGATACATTGGTTATTCAGTTAACCCACGAAAAGGCGCTAAAGCTGCTTCTTGAGCTGGAAGAGTTGCATTTAATTCGTGTTATTAACCTCAAAGATGATAACGGATTAAAGCTTTCTGAAAAATACTCTGGAAAACTTTCCGCCGATACAGGTGGGAAATTACAGGAACATGTGAAACAAAGTCGGGATGAATGGGGAAGCCGTACCTGATAGACAGTAACGTAGTCATTGATTATCTGACGGGTTCTCTTCCGGAACCCGGTAAAATTTTTATGGACAACGTTATCGATTCAGTACCCCGGGTTTCTATCATTACAAAACTTGAAGTATTAGGTTTTAATACATCAGAAGAGGATTACAGGGTGCTTGTCGGCTTTTTCAATGATGCCTTTGTTATCGCTCTTATGGATGAGGTAGCCAATCAAACTATTGAATTGAGAAAACACTACAGTATCAAGTTGCCCGATGCAATTATTGCAGCATCTGCGCAAGTACATGATCTTGTTCTAATCACAAGAAACCGAAGAGATTTTGAAAAGATTACTACTTTGGAATGTTTGGATCCTCATAATCTGTAATTTTATTGATCCATGCGAACATATAGCCTGTGATTTCATCCCCCACCAAAACAGGTAAAACCGTAGAAGGGGTGACAGGATTATCTTTCACCGGCAGCTAACTCAAAGCTCGCGTACCACGCTGCCGCAGCGGAGCATACGGTCGCCGTGGTAGGGATTCAGGATTTGTGATTCGCGGCTGAGCCAGTCGGCCGAGCCGTCGCGGACCATTGGGCAGCGCTGCACATACACATCATAGGAGAGCGGACCGAAGCGCTCCACGGTTTCTATCATGGCTTCGGAAAGGTATTCAAATTCGTAGCGCTGCGCCTCAATATCGGCTTCTCCGGCAATGTTGGCCGCCCGCCCGGTGATAATCCCATAGGCTTCGGCATAATAAGCGCGGGCCTGTTCATCAAGTTCATCGGCCTCGATTTCCTGCATCTGCTGAATCAGTATTTCGCTATGCTCGGCTGCGCGGGCCTCATCGGCCTCCACCAGGGAGGAAGTGAGCAAAAAATAAGCATCAAGAGTGCCTTCGAGTTGTTGCTTAAACGTGTCCGAGGCCTGAAATGCGGTTTCTTCAGCCGCTGTAGCAAGGTCTTGTTCTGCTTCGTCGTTTGCTCCGCAAGAGGTTGCAAAAAGCAGCACTGCGGAAAGGATGATCGAATAAATGATTTTCATGACGTAAACTTTTTTTAGGTTAGTTTGTACGTTTGCGATTCTCTAACGTACGTATAGAAATTCCGGTGCGTTGTAAATCAAAGGTATCACCTGTAGA
>PXDL01000114.1 GCA_003566395.1 Balneolia bacterium
ATCGACGCGGAAAAAATCAGAAAGGCCGGATTCACCGTCGCGGTAGATGCCGTAAACGGAGCCGGCTCGGAGTCCTTTCCCTACCTGCTTGAGCGGCTGGGAGTGAAAACCGTCCATAAGCTTTACTGCACCCCGGACGGAATTTTCCCACACAACCCGGAGCCGCTGCCCGAGCATCTTCAGGAAATCTGTAGTCTTATAAAAGAAAAGGGCGCCGATCTCGGTTTAGCCACCGACCCCGACGCCGACCGTCTCGCCTTTATCGATAACAACGGCCGTCTTTTCGGAGAGGAGTACACGCAGGCCGCCGCCTTCGATTTTTATCTGGCACATGAAAAGGGCGATGTAGCCACCAACCTTTCATCCTCCATGATTTGTGATTTTGTAGCAAATAAGCACGGGGTGAACTGTCACCGCTCGGCTGTGGGAGAAATTAATGTGGTTCGCAAAATGCAGCAGACCGGCAGCGTAATCTCCGGGGAAGGCAACGGGGGCGTTATACTCCCGGGGCTTCATTCCGGCCGCGATGCACTCGTAGGCGCCGCAATGATGCTCCAGCACATGGCCGATACAGGCATGACATCCGCTGAGTACAGAAACAGCCTTCCCGACTATTTCATCGTCAAAAACAAAATTCAGCTGCTCGACATCAATGCTGAAGAGGCGCTTAAGAAGGTCGGGGAACATTTCGCTGCACGGAATCCCGACTTTACCGACGGGGTAAAAATTCATGTTGACGGTGGATGGGCTCATCTTCGAAAATCAAATACCGAGCCGATCATCCGGATTTATACCGAAAGCGATACCGCAGAAAAAGCCCGCAAAATAGCCGATGATGTGAAAGCTGTAATCGGCTGAGCGCCATTTCAGCACGTCTTTTAATTAACATTTCAAAAGCTGTTTGGAGTTAGGCTCTACTTTCATATATTGCACATATATATGAAACATGTACTCACTTGATCTGCCGATACTTTATGGATACAGCCCAGCTTACCCGCAAACAGAAGCAGTTTTATGAATTTATCCGTGATTATTATTATGAACACGGAATTTGGCCCACCTATCGGGAAATTCGGGAGGTTTTCGGCTTCCGCTCTCCCAACAGCGTAACTCAAAATCTTCAGGCGCTGGTGAAAAAAGGCTACCTGAAAAAGACGGATGAAAACGAGTATCTGCTTATTGAAGATGAAATTCAGCAGCAGGACGATTCCGAGGGTATTCCTATCCGGGGGATTATAGCGGCGGGATTTTTACAGGAAGCCGTGGAAGCGAATCTGGGCGTCATCACCCTGAAACATTTGTTTCCGAATCTGCACAAAATGTATGCCCTCAGGGTAAGCGGCTACAGCATGAAAGACGCGGGCGTAATGGACGGAGATTTTGTTCTATTGATGGATGACGACGTTAAAGACGGAGATATCGGAGCCGTACTGTACAACGGCGAAACCAGCCTCAAACGCATTTATTCCGGCGCTAACGGCCTGCGGCTTGAACCCGCCAACGATTCCTACAGCGATATCTACATAGAGCCGGATGTTTTTGAAGAAGTACGCATTCTCGGCAAGTATATCGGCCATGTGAACCGCTCCGGCGTTTTCCGTCAGCAGCCCAATTAGGTTGGGGAAATGAAAAAGGGTGAATGTAGAATGCGGAAGTTTGCTTTCCATTCTTTACCCACATCAGGGTCTTTTCGAGGGTACGATATTGAGCAACATTCGGTAGAGTGATAGCCGGACGGTATCATGTTTCGGGCAATTCCGGTAGCTCAGTGCTTTAATGTACCGCTTGCCGTACCAATGGCATTTTTTTCAGGGCAGCCTCTCCGGACCTGAGAGAAATAGCGTTTATAAACGGTGTGGAATGTTAAGGGAGAAGCTGTTTTCGACCTCAGGATTACGGATTACCTCCAGCGGCCGGCCCTCGGCACCGACTCACCCTGATCACCATTGATGCTCGGGCCTCTTTATTTCTTTTTTCGTCCGGGGGTTGGTGCACTTCGCTTCGCTGCGTACACACACCCCCGGCTATTGAGGTTGAACCCCTCTCGAGGTTCGTTCAGCGTAGAATTTTCGGGTTATTACACCAAGACCGTTCTGAATTTTAAACTCACTATCAGAGCCCTGCTTGTGCATAATTCTGGTGATGCAACCATCGAAGGCTCCTCAAGACAATCCGGACTCATCAACTGTGCCCCGCTTTAGGCGGGATTAATTTCTCGAACTAACCCGTGGAGTTCGGACATGGCAGGAGACTCGATATTCTGCTCCCACTCTCCCAATCTCCCAATCTCCAACACTCCCCCTCATAACTCACACCCTTAAAAATCCGCTACTGCCTTTTATTCAAACTTGCTGTACCTTTGGGTTTTATTCTTATGTCTCTCTGAATGGCTTACAGCTTCATCAGGACATCTGATTCCCGAATGTATTGCAATTAAATTCCGTTTATGGCCGATTATGAATTAAAAGATATCCGCACCGATATTCTCGAGCCCAGCCAGACCACGCCCGTGGTTTTGGATTTCTGGGCGCCCTGGTGCGGTCCCTGCAA
>PXDL01000554.1 GCA_003566395.1 Balneolia bacterium
ATTCATCCCGGGCAAAGGTCACAATTCCACATAGGTACGATTGAGAGTTTAATTATAATCTTAATTATAATCTTGTTATTAATGTCACAATTCCACATAGGTACGATTGAGAGGGACAACCTGGCGACATTCTCGCCAGTAACAAGGGCGTCACAATTCCACATAGGTACGATTGAGAGGGTTCCAACTTTCACTTAAAATAGGCATTTCCGCGTAGGATGCAAGGCCTGTCCCTGTCTATTTCGAGGGGGAAAATCTGTCAATCTCCCGTTAAAAAATCTTAACAGCCTGAATTCATCCATAATTTCTATAATAATCAATAACATAGGGCTGTATTTCTTGTACTGAGGTTGACAGATGTAAAATTCGGGCGTTATTCGCTGTGAGAGCCGTTTTTTACATTTCGGCCTTTTCGGGCCTCAGATTTCCTGTCTTTTTTGAGGAGGTTGACAGATGGGGTACCTCTCATCGCTTCCGAGCCCCGGTTCGGAAAAGTGTTAGGTTTCGGTTTTTCCCTCCAATTGTGGAATGCGCATGTTTTCCCCCTTTCAGTGCCGCTTTTGTAAAACAGCTCATTTTATTCTTCCACGGTTTTTCTTACTATCGGACTATCGTTCTGCCGGCTATCGCGCCTGAGGCCAGACCTTAAATTATTTCTTTTATCCAGCTACTACTATGAACTATGATGAGATGCTCGGGGTTGAGCCTACCGCCTCCCAGAAAAAAGCCTTCGATTCCTTTATAGCCTTCACGAATGATGATTCCACCCCGGTTTTCCTGCTGAAAGGCTACGCCGGTACGGGTAAAACCACCATGTTGAGAGGCTTTCTGAAGTATCTTGCCGGGTTGGACAAAAGCTGCCGCGTGCTGGCTTCTACGGGCCGGGCCGCCAAAATCGCCTCCGACGCCGTCGGGATGCCGGCCGGTACCATCCACAGCGAAATCTACTTTTTCAACGACCTGGACAAAGATCTGGAAACCCTCCGGGATTCGGATCAGCGTCTGGACAGGGAAGATGACGGCCAACTTAATCTGGTTTTCCGGCTTCGAAGTTGTACATCCGATTCCACTATTTTTTATCTCATCGACGAATCCTCCATGATATCAGATGAAGAAGCCAATCGCACCTCCTTCGCCCGGTACGGAAGTGGAAAACTCCTGACCGACATTTTTGAATATGATGCAAACGGCAAGTTTATTTTCATTGGTGATGCGGCTCAGCTCCCTCCGGTCAATCAGGCTATTTCTCCGGCCTTGTCGGCTTCCTACATCAGCATACATTTTGGGAAAAAGGCCGCTGAAATGGAACTGACCGAAGTTATGCGGCAGCAACGCGGCAGCGGTATCATGCAGGCTTCCATACAGCTGCGCCGGCTTTATCAGCAAAATATGCCGGTAAAATGGCCTAAACTTCCCGTAAAGGGGTTCGATAATATCCATCTTTTAAGTGATCACGCCCGGATGATTCATACCTATTCCGAAACTATCCGTGAACATGGATACCGCAAGGCAACCATGCTGTGCCAAACCAACCGGCACTGCGCTTCCCTTAACCGGACCATTCGCAAACTGGTGGGTTTCAAAAGCCCGGACCTTCAGCCCGGCGACCTTCTGATGGTAACCCAGAACAACTATATCGTTCCGCTTGTAAACGGTGATCAGGTTCGGGTTCTGAAAACCGGAAAAACAGAACTTCGCTGCGGACTCAGCTTCTTGCAGGTTGAGGTGCAGGAAATAACCCGGCAACAGACCTTCAGGGTTATGCTGGTTGAAGATGTGCTCCATTCCCGCCATACCAACCTGGACAATGCCCAGCACCGAAGACTGCTTATAGATTTTTATAAACGGATGAAGGCCGCCGGCATCACCCAAAAATCTCATGAATTCAAACAGATGATGATGAAAGACCCGTACCTGAACGCACTGCGGGCGGTGTATGGATATGCCCTCACCTGCCATAAGAGTCAGGGCGGCGAATGGGATCGGGTATATCTGTATCTGGACAACAAAATAGTAGGCCTGCCTAAACCGGGCGTCTATCAATGGTGGTACACCGCCGTCACCCGGGCCCGAAACCAGCTTTTTGTAGTTAACGATTGGTTCTTAAGGTAGCTTTACTGAGGCAGGTGTGGAAGTTACTGATTTGCCCTAATTCAAATCCGGCAATCAAATAACGCGGATTGTCACGAATTTTAAAATCGGAACGGATCCCCACCCTGGCAGAACACGAAAAGCGCAGATTGAACAGGTTTTCGCTGATTTTTTGGGATAACGGGTTGGCTCAGTGTAAACAAATGATGATTGGAATTTGCGCTATCCCGCGGCAATTCGCCGGAGAGTTCCGCAATACAAAACCTAATCAATCTGCGTAAATCTGCCTTATCAGCGTCATCTGCGTTCTTTCGCCATCCGCGTTCTACCCCCCCCTATTTCAGCAGCAGCATTTTTTGGGTGAGGCTTTGATCGGTGGTGCGGAGGCGGTAGAAGTAAACGCCCGAGGCGAGGCCGGTGGCGTCGAACTGATGCTCGTGGCGGCCGGCTTCGAAG
>PXDL01000453.1 GCA_003566395.1 Balneolia bacterium
ACCGAGGAGGGATCGGTGGCGGCAAGCAGCTCAATTTTGGATTCACCTGTGCGGAAAAAAGCCGTCTCCACTTTTTCCGAGGCCACGGTTTCGGTTTTATAGCAGGGCGTTCCAAGCAGCTTCTCATACAGCGAAACGGCCTCGTCAAGCCGGCTGACCGCGATCCCGATATGTTCAATCTTATTCATGTTGTCTTAAAGGAATTGCAGGGTGATGGTTTAGTTACGAGAAAGGAATATGCTAAAGCCCCGGGTATTGGGCAACCGAAGGACTTAATCCGGATTTAATATTGGTGTAGTGTTCTGAATTGCGTTCTGAAGTGTGAGTTTGATCTCGCAGAAGTCCATTTTAACCAGATGCGCTCTTCACATAACCATGATTTTTTGGTACCTTTATCGTTTATAATCCAGCTCAACAACCGCGGCTAAATAACTGTAATTTTTGCATGTCTGATCATTATAAGGCGCTTACGAGAAAGTACAGGCCTTTTTCTTTTGAGGATATCGTTTCTCAGGAGCATGTCAGCAGTACGCTGAAAAATGCCATAGAAACCAACCGGCTGAATCATGCCTATTTGTTTTGCGGGCCACGCGGAGTCGGCAAAACCACAATGGCGCGTGTTCTTGCGCGAACCCTAAACGAGGTCGGCGAGGACATAGACGGAGAAGCCCTCAATCAGACGCTCAATATTATTGAGGTGGACGCCGCATCGAACAATAAAGTAGAAGATGCCCATCGCATCCGGGAAGCCGTTCGCGTTCCTCCTCAATCCGGCCGCTACAAGATTTTCATCATCGATGAGGTGCACATGCTTTCCAAGCAGGCGTTCAACGCGCTGCTGAAGACCCTCGAAGAGCCGCCGGCCTACGCCATTTTCATTTTTGCAACTACCGAGCCGCATAAAGTAATACCCACCATTTTATCCAGGGTGCAGCGCTTCGATTTCAAACCGATATCGGTGCCCGAGATTGTGGAAAGGCTGCGCTCTATTTGTGATGAAGAATCCATCGCTATAGATGATGAATCCCTGCACATGATTGCCCGAAAAGCCGAAGGTGCGCTGCGAGACGCCCTCGGGCTGCTGGATCAGGTTGTGGCTCTGTGCGGAACCGATATCCGGTATGAAGCGCTGATGAAAGCCTTTAATGCGGTTAGCCTCGACCGGCTTTTTGAACTCACCGGCTATATTCAGGAATCCGACTCGCGCTCTGGTATTCAGCTTGTTTCAGATTTGCTGCAGGAAGGCCACGATATTCAGGAATTTTTGATCGCCCTAACCGAGCATCTTCGGAATCTGCTTATGGCACGGGATAAGCGGAATATGTATGCGATCGAAACCAGCAAGGACGTTAAAGCCCGCCTTCACGAAACCGCGCAGCATTTTACCGATGAAGACCTGATGCGCATGCTGCATATCGTGCATGAAGCTCAGTTCCGTATTCGTGATGCGCATCAGCCCCGCATTTTGCTTGAAATGACCGTCCTGAAGCTGATTCGTATGACGCGTTCCGAAGGGCTGACACAGTTAATGAAAGAAGTAGAAGAGCTGAAGAAAGCACTTCAGGGCACCGGAGGCGGCGTTTCGGCCCCGGCGGCCAAAGGGTCGGACCGGGACGCAGATGCCGGTGCGAAAACATCGGTTGCCGCGGCCACACCCGCATCCCCTGAAAAAAAAAATCCTGAAAACCGGGCAGACTACAAACGACCGACCGTAAAACCGATTGAGCAGGGTGAAGGTGAAGCCGCTGCATCTGTATTGTCGGCGGCCGGGCATCAGCCTTCTGTAACACGCAAGCCGGGATTACGGCGGAAAGCGGCTGCATCGGATCAACATACTTCCGCTCCGCATCCCGGCGGAAACGGATCAACGCGGGTAGAGGACCAGGGTAATGCTCATCCCGCTGACGGATTTTCGGCGGAAAACGGCACCGTGACCGATAAAGCATCCGGACGGGCAAAAGCCGTGTACCTTCACGATGTGACCTCCGTTTGGGACAAATACGTGGAGGGGCTGAAAGAACCTGTGCCCATGCGGGTGAAAATGTGCATGGACAGCGTGCAGCCCGTTGATCTGAAGGGCAAAGAGCTGGTACTGCAAAGCCATGATCATTTAATCGCCCAGCTCATTGAAGAAAATCATCAGCTGCTCAGTTCTTCGCTTGAACCCTATGTGGGCAGTAAACTTCGCATGCGCTGCAAAGTCTCTGATTTGGGCGCTGCACAGCCGCAGGCGGAAGACCCATATACCAAATTCAGACGTCTTCAGGAAAAAGATCCGCGAATTAAAACCATTGTGGATGTCTTCGGAGCTGAATTGGAATGGTAGGCGCAGTGAGCCCCAGTGTACAGGTAGTAAAAAAGACGGGAAACGGTTACCTAACCGGTTTCGGAAAACTTGTTAATATTAATAATGAAATGATAACCGGGCCGTCTTCGTTAACCGCATCGTTCTAAATTATCAACAAAAGGTGTTTCAAAACCTTAATACATAAACCTCAGGTACTGTTATGGATAACAATATGGCCGAGCTTTTCGGCAAAGTAAATGAAATGCAGCAGCAAATTAAAGAAGCCAAGGAAAATCTCGGCCGTCTGGAAGTAACCGCGGAAGCCGGCGGTGGTATGGTGAAAGTGACCGCCAACGGCAACAAGCAGATTACGGGCATCAAGCTGGAAAAAGATATTATTGATCCCGAAGACCCCGATATGCTCGAAGATTTGATCATCGCCGGAGTAAACAAGGCTCTTGCCGAAGCCGAACGGACCGCATCGGAAAAAATGCAGGAAATTACCAAGAATATGCTTCCGGGCGGCGGTATTCCGGGAATGGACATGAGCAAGTTCGGACTTTAATCCGGACCGGCGGAAATCGTATTTCATGCAGATTACTTCTGAAACCCTTGAACGGGCCGTAGAACAACTGGCTAAACTTCCCGGCGTTGGGCGGAAATCTGCCCAGCGTCTGGCCATGTATCTGCTAAAACAGGATAAAAAAGACGTGCAGATGCTGGCAGAGGCCCTGAGTGACCTCAAGGAAAAAATCACCTACTGCTCTGTTTGCTATGCTGTTACGGACCAAGACCCCTGCCCTATATGCAGGTCCGCCAAACGGCAAAAACAGCTGATATGCGTCGTGGAGGACATCCGCGATGTTTATGTGATTGAAAAAACCAATGAGTTCAGAGGAACCTACCATGTGCTTGGCGGCGTGATCTCTCCTCTGGATGATATCGGCCCGGACGACATCCGCATTAAAGAGCTGATTGCGCGGGTGAACGGGGGGAGTGATGATGAAGAGGTTACCGAGATTATTCTGGCGCTGAATCCCGATGCGGAAGGAGAAGCCACATCGTTCTACATCAATAAAATGCTGAAACCGTTCGAGGTGAAAATCACGCGTATCGCCCACGGAATACCTATGGGAACCGAGCTGGAGTTTATTGATGAAGCCACCCTTAGTAAAGCATTTCTGGGAAGAAACGTGTTTTAACCTGCTTTCGGGATACTATGATCTATTTACTCGCCGCAGTGGTATTTTGGTTGTTTCTTCTGCTATTTTCAAAAAAGGAACTATTATCAAGAACCGAAAGACGGAAAAGAAGACTACAGCTTATTGAATATGCGGGCGCTGCGGCTATCTGCGCGCTTATGCTCGACGCGATTTTCACCCATGATGATACCGGCTGGTATCCGTGGATAGTTCTTGCTCTTCTGGCCGCTTGGTACGGGAAAAAGCTGTTGGAATGGGTGCTGAAACGCTGAGCAGGGCTGAATTTTAGTAAGGCCGTATTTTCAAAAAAAAACTCCGGATGCGAGTCTTGGTTAGCTCCGGGAAAGAGACCTGGTTATGGTTTTTTCATACCTGTTAAAAAAGGTTGCAAAAGCCCGAAAAATACCTGAATATGAAAAGTCTTTTTCCGTCAATGGACTAAACCTAAGATTCCAAATTTATGCAACAGCTAAACGGGGATGAACAAGAGGCGCCATATCGTGTGGTGCGTATCTTGTTTTTATCAGTGATTGCCGCAATCGGTGGTTTTTTGTTCGGTTTCGATAGCGGGGTTATTAACGGAACGGTGGAAGCACTTCAGGTGACTTTCGATTCCGATGCAGTAGGTACAGGGTTTAATGTAGCGTCTATGCTGATCGGGTGTGCCGTGGGCGCTTTTTTTGCCGGTACGCTGGCAGATAAACTCGGACGTAAACCGGTTCTCATTATCACGGCTGCTGCGTTTATCATCAGCGCATGGGGTTCGGGTATCTCTTCAAGTTCCGGGCAGTTTGTATTTTTTAGAATATTAGGCGGCATGGGCGTTGGTGCAGCAAGTATTCTTGCTCCGGCTTATATCAGCGAGATTGCGCCCAAAGGCATTCGCGGGCGTCTGGCAAGTTTGCAGCAGCTTATGATCGTACTCGGCTTATTTGCCGCTTTTCTAAGCAACTACCTCATCGCCAACACCGCCGACGGTGCACTGGGTGAATTCTGGGCGGGTTTTCAGGCGTGGCAATGGATGTTCTGGGTCGAAATTATTCCAGCTTCCCTGTTTCTGCTCGGCCTTCTGTTTATCCCTGAATCACCCCGTTACCTCGTTGCTGCAGGTCGCGAAGAGGAAGCCGACCGGGTGCTCGGGTCACTCTCCTACGCAGATGACTTCAGCGAAAAAGTTGCTGAAATTAAAACAACCCTTCGCATAGATTCAAAACCGGGCCTGCGGGATATTATTTCAAAAGCGACCGGCTCTATTCATCCTATCGTTTGGATCGGGATGGGGCTGGCCGTGCTTCAGCAGTTTACGGGTATAAACGTGGTGTTCTATTACGGGGCCACGCTCTGGCAGGCAGCCGGTTTCACCGAGGCTGATGCCCTAATGGTAAATGTAATCAGCGGTTCGGTAAATATTCTCTTCACACTGGTCGCTATTGCGCTTGTGGACCGCATCGGACGAAAACCTTTGCTGCTGATCGGCTCCATAGGTCAGGCCGTGATGCTGGCTGTGCTGGCCCTGTTGTTTGCTACTGCGCCGGTCGCTGAGGGCGGCAATCTCGAGTTTGCGGGGAACAACGGTATTTATGCACTTCTTGCAGCCAACTCTTATATCGCGTTCTTCGCCATGTCATGGGGGCCGATTATGTGGGTGATGCTGGGTGAAATGTTCCCGAATCAGTTCCGGGGAGCCGCGCTTGCTGTCTGCGGACTGATGCAGTGGGGGGCAAACTTCCTGATTACGATCAGCTTCCCGGTTTTACTGGAAAATATAGGCCTCGGTTTATCTTACGGTATCTATGCCTTTTTCGGGCTTGTTGCCTTTGTTTTTGTGAAGCGATTCGTGACGGAAACTAAAGGAAGATCACTCGAGGAAATGACCAACGACTAAGCGGACGTGCTTCGTTATTCGCCTTTAGCGGCGCCGCCCAGCCTTGGGTCGGCCCCGCCGCGCCATTGCGAGGAATCCTTAAGCCACTCAATACCGTGGATGCCGCTTTCCATGGTGTTTATCTGAACGTTGTGACCTTTTGCTTCCAGCTCGGTTTTGAGCAGCGCTGCATCGGTTCCGTATTCAAGTTCGAGGCCGTTGCCCCGGTGAACAATGTTGGGTAAAGATATGGCCTCCTGCACCGTCAGGTTCCAGTCTATTATTCCGATCAGAGTTTTTGCTACATAGCCGATGATGCGGCTTCCGCCTCTTGATCCCAGCACCAGGCGCAAGTCGCCGTCGGGGTCAAAAACGAAAACGGGAGCCATAGAGCTGCGCGGACGTTTACCGGATTCGGGAGCGTTTGGGTGCAATCCGCCTTCAAACTCATACCGGAATGTGAAATCGGTTAGCTGGTTGTTCAGTAAATATCCGCGCGACATTTTCCGGCTTCCAAAAGGGGATTCTATGGATGAGGTCATTGAAACCAGATTTCCCTTTCCATCCACAATAGAAAAGTGTGTGGTGCCTGTGGATTCTTCTTCATCAGGAGTTTGCACGTCATCGAGTTCCGGAATCCGGGTTTCGGGTTGTCCCGGACCGGGTTCTGCTTTGGCATGCTCCGGGTTTATCAGAGCGGCGCGGCTTTCCAGATAGGCGGGATCTATGAGTGCCTGTGTGGGTACGTCGGTAAAGTCGGGATCTCCGATGTAGAAGTAGCGGTCGGCAAAGGCAAGACGGCTGGCTTCAGCAATTAGATGGGCTGATTCAGCAGAAACCGCTCCGGCTGAAGCCATGTCGAAGTGCTCCAGTATGCCCAGAATTTGCAGCAGGGTGATGCCGCCCGAAGAGGGAGGGGGGACACCGCAGATAGTATAATCCCGGTAGCTCCCGCATACGGGTTCGCGCTCAACCGGCGCATAGGATGCCAGATCGTCGGTGGTTATATCGCTTCCCCGAAAAAAGCGGGAGCGGGCGGTATGTACGAAATCTTCGGCTATATCACCGGTATAGAAAGCGTCGGGTCCATTAGCAGCAATTAAGGCAAGGGTTTCGGCCAGCTCCGGATTTCGAAGTTCCGGGTTGTCTCCTCTTGATTGATAGACGAAATAGCGCCGCATATCACCAAAAAGCTGAAGCGAATAGTCGCGTTTTACCTGTTTCAAAAGTTGCTCAGGATAGGGAACGCCCTCCCGCGCAGCCTCTATAGCGTCGGTGAAAAGCATTTCCCAGGGCAATTTTCCGTGTTGACTGTGGGCCTCATAAAGCATAGCCACGGTACCCGGAACGCCCGTCGAAGTGCCGGAAGGAAGGGCCAGCCAGAGGGGCAGAGGAAATCCCCATAAAGTAAACCGGTCGGGTTCTGTAGCGGCCGGTGCGGTTTCTCGTCCGTCAAAAACGCGCATATTACCGGTTAGGCCGTCGAAGTGAAGCAAAAATGCACCACCGCCCAATCCGCTTTCGGGAGGATCAACAAAAGTGAGCATCATCTGAACGGCCACCGCTGCATCAACTGCATTTCCGCCCTTGCGGAGAATATTAAGGCCCGCCTCAATCGCCAGGGGATTGGATGCGGATATCATGAACTCTTCGGCGAGTTGCTCTTCGGGAAGCTGTGAGGGCGTAAGGTCGGGAGCTTCCCGGCTGCATGAACTGCACAAAAGCGAGAAGGCGAAAACGAGCGCGATATAGTTCAGACCTGAACGGACGGAAGACTCCTTTTTGAAAATCGGGTTTATGAAACGGTACACATCAAAACTGCCAAAAAATACGAATCGGCATCAAAGGCAAGCCGGGATGCCGATCCGATGAAGGGCGTTGTCATCCTTAAAACAAAGGATTACCTGGTTTTGTTCAGGACCGTTTTTATGCGCTCAAAAATTTCGTCAACCGTCCCCAGTCCGTTGATTTCCTGAAAAACGCCTTTCTGCTTGTAGAAATTAAGTACGGGAGCCGTTTCTTCATTATACACTTCAAGCCGCACCTTCACTTTTTCCGGGGTATCGTCGCTCCGCCCTTCTGCCCTGCTGAGTATGCGTTTCATCAGCTCTTCATCGGGTACTTCAAGAGACAGGAAAGCGTTAAGTTTCCGGCCGTTCCGCTTCAGGCGCTCGTCGAAGGCGCGGGCCTGGGGCACCGTGCGTGGAAAACCGTCGAGAATATATCCGTTGACATACTTTTCATCATTCAGGGCTTCTTCAACAAGTTCCACAACGGTTTCATCGGGCACAAGCTGACCCGAATCGAGTATGTTCTTAACTTTTTTGCCCAGCTCGGTTTGGTTGCGGATGGCGGCGCGAAACATATCGCCGGTAGAAAGCTGGGGGATGTTAAATTCTTTTTCAATCAGTTTGGCCTGGGTACCTTTTCCGGCGCCCGGAGGTCCGAATAAAATGATTCTCATAGAAAAAAGCGTTTAAAAATAAATAATTATATCCGCGTCTGTTATCTTACAGGCACGGGTTTTAGTTTCAGATATGAAGTTTCCAAAGTTTTACCCTCTGCGGTTTGCGGAAGGGAAAATGATCGGTGTATCAGATTCTTCTGTTAATAATACCTGGAGTACCGCTTTGTACAACTAATTCCAAAAGTCCTGAAGCTCTGTAAAGGCTTGTGATCCGACTTTCATTTCCGGAGCGGTTAATAATCTAAATTTTATTTCAGGGTGATGGTTTTGATAGCCTTGGCAACTTCCGTTCCCTATTCTTCCATCACACAGGGCAAAGGCAGCGTTACTGCGGCTAAGCGTCCTAAAATAACATTAATCTTCTTTTATAGGAAAATGGTAAATGGCTGATATTCAGGATAACGGCGAAACACAGGCGCCCGAACCCGATACGGTGGAGCGTATAGAGAAGGGTTTTTACGAATTTATAGCCGAGTTTTGGGAATTCATCGGAACGGGTATTTTCCAGGTGAAAGGCACACCGGTTACGGTGGGAAGTATTCTTGTCTTTGCCCTGATGGTGCTGTTTTTCGTGTTTCTTTCCAAAATCATCTCTTATCTGCTATACCATCGCCTGCTCAGCCGTGTAAAGATGGACGAGGGCATTCGCTTTACGCTGCAGCGTATAACCCACTATACCATTCTGGTGGTGGGAATCCTTTTTTCCTTTCAGTTTATCGGAATAGACCTGACCGGGCTTACGGTGATTTTCGGGCTTCTGTCGGTAGGTATCGGTTTCGGATTACAGAACCTTACATCCAACTTTATATCCGGAATAATTCTGCTTTTTGAGCGCCCCATCAGCATCGGAGACCGAATTATGGTTGGGGATCTTGAGGGCGATGTAAAGGAGATCAACATACGGTCCACGACTATCAACTCCCTTGATAATATTTCTATCATCGTGCCTAACTCCGACTTTGTGTCCAATCGCGTTATCAACTATTCCCACGGAGATACCCGGATTCGGATTCTGGTTGATGTGGGCGTTTCCTACGCCTCCGACCTTGATCTTGTTTTGGATACCATCAAGGCATCGGCCCAGTCGCACCCTGAAGTGCTTGAAATACCTGAGCCGGATGTGCTGCTTAAAAACTTCGGTGACAGCGCCTGGGAGATGGTGCTGCGCTGCTGGATTGCAAGTCCCGCCCGCCATCCCAAAATATCCTCGGATTTACGCTGTGATATTGTTAGGAAATTCCGTGAAAAAGACATCGTAATTCCGTTTCCCCAGCGTGATCTGCACGTCCGCTCGCCTCTGCCCGTACCTCTGAGCCAAACAGAGAACACCGATTCTACGCAAAAAGGAGATTGAGTCAAAAAATCTGACCAACTAATATCCATCGAATAGACCACGATTGTACCAAGGCCCGAAGTTGTAGGAAGGTTATTGGTTGATCTGTTTGTGAATCACTATGATGAACGATTTTTGAGATGTTCGATTTAACGACGTAACGATCTGAATACAGAGCAGGAATCAAGCTTTTCGCAAAGATCGGAAATCGCTGCGTCGCTACATCAACCTTTCACTTGTTTTCAACGAGGAACAGTAATTCGCTAATCCCGGAAACCTCATATTGACGCGCTGCGTAAATAAAATTTGCTATTCTATGACGCAATGCGTTATATTAGAAGTGATATGACACGAATCATTAAAAAATATGGCAACCGGAAACTCTACGATTCCGCCGAAAGCCGATATATATCGCTGAGTGAACTCAGAGAGCTTATCCGCGACGGTGATACTGTTCGCATTGTGGACAGTAAAACCGAAGAAGACATTACTTCCGAAGTGCTGACCAAAGCAATTGTAGAACACGACGGCGATAAGCCGCTTTCTCCGGGTGCACTTCATGCCCTGATCCGTTGGGGTACGGAAACCTTTGAAAGCGGTCTGGCGCTGTTCGGCAAGTCGGTTCACAAAGTGCTGCCGGTAGCCGAAACATCGCAGGTAAATGTGTTGCTTGAGAAAATCCGTGAGCTTGAAGAACGCGTCGATAATTTGCAGCGGCGTGTTGACGACCCTGATTAAAACCGACGTTGGTTTGTACCAATGCCGGTTTCCTGAACAATATTACACATCATCATAAACAAGGAGATTGATTATGAGTACCAAAAAGAAAAAATCAACCAAAGATAAATCCACCGTGGATTCACTTACCGGCAGAGCACGGGAAGTTTGGCTGGCCGGCCTCGGCGCGCTTGCAAGTGTTGAGGAAGAAGGCACCAAGGTGTTCAATAAGCTGATCGAGAAAGGAACAGACTTCGAGAAACGCGGAAAGAAACAACTTGATGAAGCCTATGACGAACTTACCGATAGCTATAAAAAGCTGGAAGGAAAACTGAAGTCCGGCTTCACAAAAGCCGAAGATGAGATTGATGAGAATATGCAGGAGCTTATCCACAAAATGGGCGTGCCTACCCAGGATGAAATCCGTGAACTCACCTCTCAGGTAGAAAAACTGATTACAAAAGTAGATCAGCTTTCCAAAAAAGTGGAGCAAAATGAGAAGAAGACCGCTTCTGCTTCCTCCACTTCCAAAACGTCCTCCAAATAGAGGAATTAGTCCGGTATTGTACAAAGAAGAAGGGAGCCCAATTCGTTGGCGCTCCCTTTTTTTGTGAAATGTACCGGTGTTCGGACTTCTTAATTAAATGCAGAAATTTCGGTAAAGTCTCTTAGATTAACGCAGAACACACAATTCAGCCGGTGCGGTGCAAAACAACCGGGCGCGGCTTTCATCTAACGAAATCGGTATGAGCCAATCTGTATTTAAAGACAAAACCGTTCTGATTACGGGCGGGAGCCGGGGTATAGGCAAATCCATAGGCCTCAAGCTGGCTTCTGAAGGCGCCCGCATTGTAATTGCGGCCAAAACCACAGAGCCGCATCCCAAACTTGAGGGAACCATCTACACGGCGGCGGAGGAAATGGAAAAGGCCGGCGGAAAGGCACTGCCGCTCCGGCTGGATGTGCGTGATGAAGAAAACATAGAAGAGGTCGTCCGGAAAGCGGTAGATGAATTCGGCGGGATAGATATACTTATCAACAACGCCAGCGCTATCAGCCTTACATCAACCACGGATACCGCACCCAAGCGGTTCGACCTGATGCACCAGGTAAATGTGCGCGGGACGTTTATGATGAGTCGTACCTGCATCCCGCATCTGAAAAAATCGGAGCACGCACATATTCTGAATCTTGCCCCTCCCCTGAATATGCAGGCCAAATGGTTTGCCCCTCATCTGGCCTATTCCATGGCGAAATACGGGATGAGCATGTGCGTGCTGGGCATGAGCGGCGAGTTGAAGCAGGACAATGTTGCCGTGAACGCGCTTTGGCCGGCAACGCTGATCGATACCGACGCTGTCCGTAATTTGCTGGGTGGTTCCAAAATGGCCGAGGCTTCCAGAAAACCATCAATAGTAGCAGATGCCGCCCACGCTATTTTGTCCAAATCTCCGGCTTCGGTTACCGGGCAGTTTTTTATAGATGAACAGCTTCTCCGGACGGAAGGCGTTACCGATTTCACAAGCTATGCGGTGAATCCGGATGTGGAGCCGCAACGGGATCTGTTTTTATAGACTAACCTTAACCGCTTCACCCGGAGAGAT
>PXDL01000537.1 GCA_003566395.1 Balneolia bacterium
ACAAAATTCGCACGGTTGCTGACCACTACCACCACAAGGGACGAAGTTGTCTTGGGCAGTAGTGATCTCAGGGAAGAAGAGCGCACTGATGATGAGTATGAGGAGAGTTAGTTGGGGCATAAATATTGTTTGACCGTCAATCTCCTGCCACCGTCTCACGTAACGCATCCATACAAGTAATAGACCCACTTACTGCAAGTATATTACCGAACAATGTATAAGTGAATTGTTTGGGCTGTTCATCGAATACTGTTAGTGAGGTGAAATATTTTGTATTCGGGACCTCGTTGAATACAGGTGTGGCATGAGTAAAATCAAGGTTGCTATCAAGGTATATTATATGACCTAAATCACTTGCTATAAAAGGCTCCCACGCCTGTACAAGATTAGCCAAATCACGCAGACGCAATGCGTTATTATCTGGTACATCGTGCGTGCGCACCGTCATCACCAACGCCTGCTCCTCAATACCATACGCAGGGCACGCGTAGATCATATAAGCTCGATCGAACATATACCCTTCAATAGCAAGCAATTGTTGACTGACAGGTCTGTCTATATAATGTAAAAAAGGGTCCCTACCATCTCGCTCAACACTAATGCTGGGCGGCAGAGCATTGTCAGGATTTAAATCGATCAAATCAACCGGGGTATGACTACGAAAAGAAAAAGACACAATAGCAATAGTTGTAAAAAATAATAATACAAATGTGCCTCCATATAATACAAAACGATTCATAAATTATGATTATATCACTGCATTAATCTTACCGTATATCCATACCATCACCACCTTCGTGTCGTGCCTTACTAAAATGCATAGCATCTTTAACACTGCGCCAATTACCGCCCCAGCCCCAGCCCCGACTAGTGAAAATCTGTACAAAATCAGGCTCCATGTCCGTGACGAGTGTGCTTCCATACGGGTTTTCAGCTGGATTAATATCACAAGCGATACCGTACGCATGCGCTGATCGCCGACCAGTACCAGCAACATTACGGCAATTATAGCAAGCAATCGAACGAACTTCATAATAAGAATTACCTCCTCTACTCTCCCATTCAGCAGAAGCAGACTGTAAACTTGAGGCTACACTTTGATGTACTGTTACTGTACTACCAAAGGCGCCAACTTGCACCATTTGACTCTCATCACACGCCTCGCCCTCAGCCCACTCCAATTCTTCTCCTTGCTGCATCGCTGCACTATCGGCAATAGCGCCCTCGATCGCTTCTACACCTGTAACAGCATGTAGTACTTGACCGTCAGAATCTACTAACCAAGAACCAAAATCTTCAACTGGAATACCGAGAGCTCTCAGAGCAGGTGTGGATTGCCCAACACATGGTATTTGATTCCATGGACCAAACGCACCCCCTTGACCAAGCAAAGACTGGTTGGCAATCATTTTAAGCGAAGTATCTACCAGCAACCAAGCTATAAGAACAAGGATGTAACCAATCACGACATTACGAAATACTGCAAGTGACCGTTCTCTTGCGGAACTATTACCACCCGAAACCACCAATATTAAACCGGCATAGGCAAACAACAGTCCGGCCACAACAGCCAAAATCAAAACCAGCCAATTCATCGCATTTTGTCCTGTCGATATCAAATGGCAAAATTGGCACTCAAGACCGGTACACGCCACTAAATTCTCTTGACCAAACACAACATCAGGTATGAATAACGTGACCAAAATCACTACTAGCTGGAAAAATCTAATGAAAAATATGCGGTTCAATGAGAAGTTAATTTTCATGATTAATTATGAACTATTCACGAATTATTCCCGTGCTGCACCAATCTGATCAGCCATAGCCTGAATACTTGGCACATAATTTCTAGTCTCGGCGTATCCACTATTACGTTGACATTCCCACGCTAACTGTCCCGGACATACACTACTATTGTTATTTGCTTTGGTGCCACCATTGTACGCCGCTAACGCACGACGCTCATCGCCACCATACATATCTAAACGACTCGCATAGTAACGGGCTCCTAAAGCGAGGCTATAATCATCATCATTGGTTAACCTATCGGCAGTTGCGTTTGGGTCGAGACCCCGAGCCGTACTAAGTAGCATCTGCGAACAACCATACGCACGACCATATCTAGTTTGAGGTCCAACTTTATTTTGACACATACTTGATTCTTGTTGCACTAAAGCTACAAACGTATCAACGTCACGCCCTTCTAAACCAGCCTCCCGAGCTGCGGCTTCAGCTGCCTCACGTGCGTCATCTGCACTTTGAATATTTCGTACGGCTGCTTCAACATCTGGTGCAGAAAGTTCGTTTGTAGCATCACCAGATTGAGCCGCAGCTTCAGCAGCTGCAGTAATTCGTCCAGGTGTCTCGAATTCGGTATTCCAACTTTCTGGTATTGGATCACCACTATTCCAGTTGAGTGTCTCCACCGGCAAACTGGTGGTCCCCAACGCCGCCCGCTCCTGCCCTGCACACTCCACCCGATTCCAAACCTGGAGATTAGGACTATCGACAAGCGTCTTCATTAGAGTATCGACAATGAGC
>PXDL01000510.1 GCA_003566395.1 Balneolia bacterium
ACGTATTCGGTTACCCGCGACGGAAGCACACGCTGGCGGGTCTCGGTCGGTCAGTTCGCTGATGTGGCATCGGCTCAGCAGGCAGCTTCGGAACTTCCGGGCCGCTACCGTGAAAATTATTTTGTGCATCGCATCAACCGCTGATGTATTACAAAGCAGAGGCCGTGCGTTTACGTTTGCAAGGAATCGACAAATAGCAAGACAAAAGCCATTCAACATAAAAATCTACATCACATTAACGTATAATTTTCTATGAATCTCACTTTTTTCGGGGAGCCGGTTTTGGCCGTGCTTTTGATGATGCAGGAAACCGTAAACGATACGCTTGGCACCGGGATGGCAATGGAAGATGAGGGAGTAAACCTGCTGCATCTGCTGATTCAGGGTGGGTATGTGATGATTCCGATTACCATTTTATCACTAATCGGCATTTATGTAATCGCTGAACGCTGGAAATTTTTGAAAAACTCTTCTATGGAGCCGGCCCCGTTTCTGGCTTCGGTTGAACAGATGCTACGCGCCGGTGAAACCCGTGCCGCACTCAGTTACTGCGATCAGGTTGATAAACCACTCGGACGTATCCTCAAGCAGGGAATCAATCGTTTGGGAAGGCCGATTGCCGATATTGAGGAAGCCATTAAAAATGCAGGCAAAAAAGAAATTTTTCTCCTTGAAAAACGCATGGATTGGCTGGCAACCATTGCCGGGGTGGCGCCTCTTCTCGGGTTCCTCGGTACCGTAACCGGGATGATTCAGGCATTTATGCAGATCCAGTCGCTGCAGGGAAACGTGAACCCCAGCGTGCTTGCCGGAGGTATTTGGGAAGCACTTGTTACAACGGCAGCGGGGCTGGCTGTGGGAATTTTTGCTTATTTCTTCTACAACTACCTTTTAAGCCGGATCAACCGGATGGTATTTGAACTGGAGATGGCGACCACCGAATTTGTTGAACTCCTTCAGAAACCGGCATCCAAAAAAGAGGCGGCCATACGATGAATTTCAGAACCGAAAGTGAGGTAAAGAAGCCGCTGTCGGTATTCACGCTTGCATCGCTTACCGATATAGTGTTGCTGCTTCTGATTTTTTTCCTTCTCACATCTTCCTTCGTAACCAACTTTGGTATCAGGGTGAATGTGCCCCGGGCCGAAAGCAGCGCTCAGGTGCAGCAGCAGTACATCAACGTGGCGATAACGCCCCAGGGAGAATTCTATCTGGACGGTGAACGCGTAGCCAGAGATCAGATCGGAAGCCGCATCAGAAGCCTGCATCAGCAGAATCCAGGCTCTTCATTGGTTATCCGGGCCGACAGGGATGCAATAATCGATGACGCCGTTCACGTTATGAATATTGCACAGAGTCTCGGACTTACCGTGTTGATGGCTACCGAGCGTAGTTTCCGTTGACGAGTAGCAGGTAGCAAACATCCAATCCTCCATTTTTCAGCCTAAAGGGCACAATCCGGCAGATGAGCAACAACCATCCACATAAAGAAAAAGAGAAGCTCTCCAGGGAGCAGCGTTTCGGGCTAACGGTAAGCGTTACAACCCATATGGTGCTGATCCTGATTGCGTGGATGATGTACAGTGCGCCCGTTGAGCAGGATCGTATTGCGCTTATGGAAGTCACGCTGGGTGAATTCAGGGAAGGTGCTCCGGCCCGCCACGCACCTGAACAAGCTGATGAACCGGAGCCGGAACCCGAACCTGAACCCGAAACGGAGCCTGAACCGACGCCTCAGCCCGAACCGGAACCCGAAGATGCCCGGCCGGTAGAACTGCCCGAACAACCCGAACCCGTCCCCAGTGAGGACGTGGTGGTTTCTCCTCCCGTTGAAGAAGTGGACCCTGAAGCCACCGAGCCGGAGCCCGATATAGAACCCGAAGAAATTGAGCCTATACGCCCGGATCCGGTCCCTGAACCCGATCCAAGACAACGGCCCCGTTCGCTGCTGAGCGGAAATCCGGACGACCGCGCCGACCGTGATACAGAGGAAGACGGCACAGCACGCGATGAGGACAGATCCGCGCCCTATTTACTGGAGTGGGAAGGAAATATCAGTCGTCAGCCGCAGGTGAATCCCCTGCCAAGCTATACCGTTGATGTAGAGGCGGTTATAACGGTTCGGTTTGCCGTGCGCCCCGACGGCACCGTAGGCAGCGTTACGCCGTTACGCCGGACCGATCCCGATTTGGAGAACGAAGTAATACGCACTATCAGAACCTGGCGTTTTAACAGGCTTCCTTCAGGCGTACCCCAGGAAGTACAACACGGGACGGTGACGTTCCGGTTTGTTCTTGATTGATCCGGAGAACTTTATAAGCCTCGTTCCCTGGAATATTTTAGAGCCGGTGGTTTCACTTATTTTGAAGTTTAGTTGTGGATGGGTAGAAGCCTGGTGCATTAAAGGCTGAAAACCTCCTGATAGCATGATACGGAGAAGAAAATCCGGCCTTGTGAAAAAATGGCGAAGGTCGCTCCGCTCCCAATTTTGAATGGTGGGTTTTGAATTTTGAATGACCTCCGTCAAAAAATGCATCCAT
>PXDL01000368.1 GCA_003566395.1 Balneolia bacterium
ATGGCTGACGGCAAGCGATTTGGCGTGCAGCTCTAACTGTTCTATTGTAAATATTGCACTGCGCCGGGGGGATTCGCCCGGAACGGCCGTGTAGGAATCACCAGCCCAGCAGGTGGAACCAGAAGATCTGAAGAGCCGAGACATTCTGCCGCCTCCATGAGTCATAGCACCGATGATGTTGCCTGGTTTGCTGTGTCAATCAGTAGAGGGTAATCAACTGGCTTTCTGAATGAGGCAAAAAAACCATTAGTGGCTGGAGTTTGAGAAGGAGCTATCCTCTCGCTACCGCTTACCAGAATTATCGGCATCTTCTCATCGTACTGATGAACGATCTGACAAAGCTGATCGCCGTTCATTAGGGGCATCATGAGATCAGTCACTATCAGCGCGGTAGCTTGCCGATGCTTTTGGTATAGATTCAGTGCATGACGACCATTCTCTGCTTCTAGAACTGAAAAACCAGCGAGAGTGAGGAATTTTGCTGTGCATGAGCGAGTAATTTTGCAATCTTCTGCTAGAAGCACGCCTATTTGACTGTGTGGCATAGAAGGCACCTTAAATACTTGTGAACTTTTAAACGACAGAGATGGATGCAGTTTAACGAAAGCCTTGCCGATCGAATATGACCTTGGTCATGTTACGTCCTTTATTGTAACCGTTCAGGCAAAAGCCGGGAAGATCTCAGATGGTGCAGAAGATTATACGGTTACCCGGCTTTTGCTAAAAGCACCGCCGTCCGGCAGTGCTTCAAGAGGGCGCTTTGCGCCCTCTAACACACGCATTTTTCAGGAATTCAATTAATTCCTGAAAAATGCGTGTGAACGGTTACCCTTAATTACCCGCCGCCGGATTCGGATTGTTGTAGGTCATTAACTAAGTGGCGCATATAAAGCTCCAGCCCGTATCCAGCATGTACACCAAATCCTGGGATAGTACCTCCGAAGTCAGCCACATTATTTGCAGATGCGAAGTCTACGCTACAGAGCCCTAGAAGATAATCAAGCACATCACGCCTAACGGCAATGTTATTGATACGCCTCAACGGGAAATTAGTTCCTTGGCGAAGAAAGACCCCTTTGCGAATTATTAAATTATCCTCTTCGAGGCGGTATCGAATGGTCATGCGAAAAAGAGCAGCATACAAAGCTTTTATCACTATGATTCCACCTGCTAATAGAAACCAGAGCAGGAACGTTAGATCCGTTTCGGAATCAAGCAGGGCGCGAGAGGGATCTGATGTTAATGTTCTCCATAGAACGTACAGTCCTAGCAAAGCGCACAATGAAGCGAGCCAGGGCAAGATAGACTTCAAAATTGAGCGTAAAGAGAGAGGGTAGATAGCCTTAAGGTCAATGATAGGAGTAGCAGTAGAAGGCCTAACCACCTTTTTGAGGTTAGTAATCGGCGCATTTTTCTTAAGCCGAGGAATAGGCGGCCATATTTTTTTCGCTTTAGCGGCACTAGTGGTTTGCACTGTTACTCAATCCCCCTTATTTGCTTACCCAGACCGCAAGTCCGCCCCCCCCCCTGTGCATCCCTCGCGGCGAGCGATAGTTTTTGTAGAAGCACAGGGGGACACATACTACTCTGGCCAGTCGTTTGTACTAGCGCGGAAGGAGCGCGGTAAACCTGTCCGAAAGATCATTCTTCTCAGTTTGCGCAGTGCCCTCCAGTAGTGACCTATATCCTATCTCCTTACCGTAGAAGGCGGTAGTGTCACTCTCATTGCTGGAAATGCTTGCTCCGGCTATGGAAGCCCCGGCACAAACACCCTCCGATCTAGTGTAGGCGATTACACCGTTCTTCGACGTATCGACATCCCGATCAAAGGTTCCAGCGGCGACACTTATGTCGCTACCGAAGGTGACTTTTCCCTTCTTCAGTGCAGCCTTAGCATCCTCAGTCATCATAAAGAGCACAAGGTCTGAAGACTTTCCACCGAGCTGGGCACCGAAACTGATGGCGTTTAACTGGAGAAAAGTAGGCTGACTCCAGGTTTGGTTTTCCTTACAGCTGGCAACACCGACTCCGTGACTTCCTCCAATTATCATTGCACCAGTAGTTACATCAGGAATTACCGCCACGCACTTAGCATTTGCAAGCACGTTGTCAGGCACCTGGCCATGGGGCCCCTTTACAACAGCAGCATACAGATCCGTTGCATTCTTTAAGGTCGTCTTGGCGTCGACCCGCCTCTCTATCTCCTTCTCACCCATACGGGCTCGAGGTTCGGTATTGCTCACTTGTTTTAGTCCAGATTCAGCTTCCGCAGGTTCTGCCAATACCCTGCCCTCAGTTGCGTACAATACACCGCCGATTAAAAGCACAGGAGTAAATAGTATCATTGCTATCTGTCTTTTTTTCATTTTTCATTCCCTCATATTTTGTGATTTCCCGATTAAGGAAAAAGTTAAAAATTAAGACCGAATGAGTAATTACCTCAAACGGTGGCTGAGAGTACTCGATTCCTATCGTTAGGAGATATGATCGAGGTCATGCCCTTATCAGAGTCAGGCTCAGCTTAGGAGA
>PXDL01000270.1 GCA_003566395.1 Balneolia bacterium
AGTTGAGGCCGTTTACGGTATTCCGCTGATTCACGATCAGGAGGTTATAGGTGTGCTGGTACTGGGAACCACCGGGGTGGAACGCGAGCCGATACTGACGCTAAGCCTTACGCAGCACATCGGCACTTTCCTGGGTGCTGAAATCAAGCGAAAGCAGCTTGAAGAAGAACTCAACAATATCTACAGCCTCGCCCCGGATGTCATTTGTACGGCCGGCTTCGACGGTTATCTGAAACGAATTAATCCGGCCGCCACCAATCTGCTCGGCTACTCTGCGGAAGAAATGCTGGCTACTCCCGTTGCACAGTTTATTCATCCTGACGACCACAGTAAAACACGGAATTTGATTGACCCGGATTATAGTAGTGAGCAGCTCGCCTATGAAGAAATCCGGTTTATCACCAAAAGCGGATCAGTGCGGTGGCTGGCCCTTACAACCAATCCGGTGCCGGAAGAAGGCCTGATTTACTGCATTGCCAAGAACATCACCGATAAAAAAAATCTGGAAGACCTTCTTGAAAATGCAACTCAGCTTGCCCGTATAGGAAGCTGGGAAGTGGATCTTCAGGACAACGATGTGTATTGGTCTGAAATAACACGGCAAATTCATGAAGAAGACCCCGGGTTTGAACCCACCCTGGATGAGGGGCTTAGATATTACAAGGAAGGAAGCAGCCGCGATATCATTTCACAAGCCGTGCAGGATGCCGTGGAAAAAGGAAAGAAATGGGATCTCGAGCTTCCCATTATTACGGCTAAGGGAAATGAGCGCTGGATTCGTACCATAGGCGAAGCCGAATTTCATAATGGAACTTGTGTGCGCCTGATCGGCAGTTTTCAGGATATCCATTCCCGTAAAATGACCGAGCTGGCGCTCACCAAGCGAAACCGCTTTCTGGATACCATCACAAGAGTAATGGGCATATTCCTTGAAGCCGAAACGCTGGGGAATGCCATGAACGATACCTTTAAGCTGGTGGGCGAAACCGTCGGGGCCGACAGAGTGTACTTTTTCGAAACCGAAGACGAGCTTTCTGGTCCGGAGAACATGGTGGTCAGCCTGAAATATGAATGGTGCCGTAAAGGGATAAAACCCGATTTAGATAATGATGAACTTCAGGAACACATTATATCGGATTTTTCGTGTATTTATCAGCCCC
The DNA here is from genome assembly GCA_003566395.1 of Balneolia bacterium. Classification (GTDB taxonomy): domain Bacteria; phylum Bacteroidota; class Rhodothermia; order Balneolales; family Cyclonatronaceae; genus Cyclonatronum. The sequence continues at coordinate 1,161 of PXDL01000270.1, forward strand.
TCAGCCAGGGACTTCCTGCCAGGGCAACGGTTTCTACGATTCAGGATGAAGCCTTTAAAGAGATAATGCAGGGAAGTGACATTAAATCGCTCTTGCTTCTACCGGTTATCCGGGAGCGAAAGCTGGAGGGATACCTTGGTTTTGATGATTGTATGCATGAACGGGAATGGAGTGAGGCGGATGTGTTTTTACTCCAGAGCATGGCCTCGTATATGGCGGTGGAGCTGCAGCGCCGCGACTATTTGAACCGGCTGGAAGAGTCCATTCAGGAAAAAAATACGATTCTGGAAAGTATAGGCGACGGATTTTTTGCCATTGATGAAAGCGGAAGGGTCATTTACTGGAATAAGCTGGCGGAAGAACTTCTTCTTGTGAATCGCGACGATATTCTGGGCACCAATCTTTGGGATACATTCACTGAAGCGGTCGGCATGTCGTTTTACGAGAAGTATAATTATGCGCTGAAGTCCGGAAACCCGGTACATTTTGAAGAATACTACCCACCGCTTTATAAATGGTTTGAGGTTAGTGCGTACCCCACGGGCAACAAGCTCGGAGTTTATTTCAGGGATATCACCGAACGCAAGCGCTCGGAAACACTGCTTCGTGAATCCAACGACCGGTTTGAGAAAACCACTATGGCTACCAATGATGCCATTTACGACTGGCAGATCGAATCCGGTGAAATATACTGGGGAGACGGTTTTACCACGCTTTTCGGATTTCTGCCCGGCACGGATTTAAAGGGCCGGGAGTCCTGGTACGAGAACCTCCATCCAGATGATAAAGACCGTATTCATAAAGCCGTGCAGCGGGCTCTGGACGATCCGAAGGCCGATTTATTTGTAAAAGAATATCGCTTTAGAAAGGAAGACGGAAGTTACTCCGATGTGTACGATCGGGGCCTGATTTCCCGTGATAATCAGGGCAGGGCCGTCCGTATGACGGGGGCCATATCTGATGTTTCGGTGCGCAAGAAACACGAAGCGTCTCTGCGTGAACTGAACATCGTATTGGAAAAACGGGCTCGTGAGCTGGCTGTTTCCAATCAGGAGCTTGAGCAGTTCGCTTATGTGGCCTCACACGACCTTCAGGAGCCGCTGCGTATGATCAGTAGTTTTTTAAAGCAGCTTGAAAAAAAGTACAGCGACAAACTGGATGACCGGGCGCATACGTATATCCATTACGCGGTGGACGGTGCACAACGAATGCGGTCTATCATTCTGGATTTACTGGAGTATTCGCGGGTAGGTAAACAAAATGAAAACTTCGGCCCGGTTGATACCGGTGAGGTTGTCGGTGACGTATGCGCGCTCTACCGCCAGAAAGTTGAGGAGAGTAAGGCTGAAATCCGGACAGGAGAACTC
>PXDL01000055.1 GCA_003566395.1 Balneolia bacterium
AAAAACGAATTATCATAAAAAAAGGAATCCGGTTTTGATCGGGTTCCTTTTTTTGTTGAAGGTTGAAGGTTGAAGGTTGAAGGTTGAAGGTTGAAGGTTGAAGGTTGAAGGTTGAAGGTTGAAGGTTAAAGGTTGAAGGTTGAAGGTTACAGGTTGCGGGTTTTGAGTTGAAATTCCATTTTGGGAGCTGTTTGCTGCATTTTGTTGAACTGTTGAACTGTTGAACTGTTGAACTGTGGAGGCGTTTCGGGTTTGGATTGGGCTATTGCCCGTGTAATACTTCGGGACCGGGATAGCTGCTCCTGAGCCCTGATAAAGAAATACCTCCAGGGTTTTCAAAACCTTGGAGGTATTTTTAAAGAAGCAAAACTAATTTACCCAAACACAAAAAAAGGCGCTTCCCAAAAAGAAAGCGCCTTTTCTCATTAATCAATTATGCGAAACTACCTCAGGTTCACATAAACAGGTTGCTGCATATCGCGGGATTTTTCAGCCGCTTCGGTGATGGCAAGACGGATTGCCTCGTCAGGGTCGTCGCCTTCAGCAAGGTCCATAAAGTGTGAGCCGTCAGGCAGTTCGGCCGAACCGGATGCACAGGTAACCGAAATGCTCATCGGTGTGTACAGATTGAATGTAATCATAGAAGCCAGGCCATTGGCAAACGAAATCATCGTTTCAACCCGAGCTACACCGTTAGGGCATTCCTGCGCTACGTTCGTTACACTCGGTGGAACCAGGCCGAACAGCCAGCCGTGCGCCCATGCGCGCTCAACCGTTTGGCCTGAAGGTGATTTGCCGGTTGTAATTTGTGCATGGTAACATCCTGTGAGTACAAGACCAAAGCCAAGTATGGCAAGAATAAGCAGTTTTTTCATAACAGATAGTATTTAGTTAGGTATTTGATTTTTATGGTAACCGGTGCCATCGTAACCTCCTCATAAATTAAGGGTGATGAAAAGCCTCTGACACCGGAACCCCGGCGCGTCCGGGATAATGAGTTGCAGGAATATGCGTAATGTTTAGTGAATATGCTTCAAATAAAATAGGAATAGGGGCAAATTATTTGGAATTAAAGCGAAGAATGCAGCGAGATATGGATTTATAATCAGAACACATGCCTTGCACATGTATAGGGTGGCAGAGTCAGTGCTAATGTGTACAAAAGAATCTAAAGGACGGAAATTGCCCCTAATTATCAGCAATTAGGTAATTAACGGCAAAGTATCTCACCAGGTAAAATTGATATGTGAACTCAAATAAACCCGACAGCCGGTATCCGCGTATTCGATAGCACCGGTACTGAGTAATGTTAACTCATGCAGGCAAATAGACTATGCGTCTAACGCAGATATGTTCAGGGAGAGACGGACACCTATAAATACCTGCAAGTAATTGGAATATTATGCCAAAGACTGAAAAAGTTAAAGCTAAACGTATTGATATGAAAAAAATAAAGTAAACTGACCGGCGTGGAATCCGGGGTTTGCAGGGATTCAGGTTATATATATCTACAGTACAATAACTTGGGGGACTTGAAAAATGCGTCAATAAAGACGGTCTAACCCATCTTTTTGTAAAATTACGGTTGCAAACCCGCATTTATACCTGCCGTTAAAAGCCATAAATAGGCCATTTAAAAAAAAATATAAAATTAACTTTTAGCGTAAGTTATTATTTTTTATGACATGCGGTCGCTCCCCTCAAAAAAAATACCTCATAAACAGATTGTAAGTATTTGTTATTAGCATAAAATATTATAGTTTAGCAATGCGATATGTCACCTTTTACTTAAACAACTAAAATATCAAGTGATATGACGCCTGTCGTGGCTGAAAAAGCAGATTGGAAAAGTCATGTTGCTACAGATTAATAACTTATAAATCAACTTAGATTATGAATACGAATACTACATCTCCTTTCTTACGAAAGGCAAGTACTTATCTGATAGCAGCGCTCATAGCCTGCTTCAGCGGCATGTTCTTAACAGCGCAGGATGCTAAAGCGGAGGGAACTTGTAATGATCCTGATGATCCACTACAAATAAGCAGTTTCAATGATTTAGATACTGTTTTGCGAGATAATGCAGACCAAGGATGCTTTTTCATACAAACACAGAACATAGATGCAGCTGGACAAACCTTGGGCGGAATAGCTGTATTTAATGGTGATTATGACGGCCAAGGTTTTGCCATTGAAAACTTGGTACTTGCCGGCTCGGGTATGTTCACTTTAATGACAGAAGCTATCTTTGAGGATGTTGCTTTTATTAATGTGGATAATCAAGCTGCTGATGAAAATAACTCGGGTATTCTTGCAGGTTCTGCCACAAACGGAACAGAAATCAGAAGGGTATTTATAGAGGGTCAGTTTACAAGAAATGCAGATTCAGGTCGCAACCACGGTGGATTTGTTGGTGTACTCGCCGGTCAAGTTGATAGTGATGGTTTTCCTCTTCCAGGTGGTGACATTTCCTTTATTGAGGATTCCTATTCGTCTGTACGGATGAATGCCAGAGCGAATGTTGGCGGAATTGCCGGACTTGTAAATAATGGACGTATTACAAACTCATATGCTATTGGACCAGTGGTTACGAGATCAATAGCTACAAACGATGAGAGAGGTCCTGTAGTTGGCGGTGTAGGAAGTGGAGGCGGAACTTTCGAGAACGTGTATTACAATTCCGAAACTGTTGGTATTGCTAATTTCACTGCACGTTCCGGAATTAGTGCGCTTGACAGCAGGGAGATGAAAAACTCAGGGAATTTCAATACATGGAGCTTTAATGGGGCGCCTTGGACAATTCACGAAAACGTATCTTTTCCATACCTTGGGCATTCATTAGAACCAGTAATTGCAGGTCCAAATTTTGAAGTGGATAGCAATAATTCAGGTGGCGGAGAAGACTTTGATCCGGCTAATGCGCCTTCAGCCTGGAGGCATCTTGGTAATGTATTACAAGATATATCATACGGAGATTATTTATCTTCACTATTTCAGCCTTTTGATTATCAGGTGTTTCAGACAACCCCACCTTTTTCTCTTCTTCGTACAGCAGATGAAAACCAGCATTTCCGCCTCTGGACACAAGGTTTTACCAATGCGGAAAACACAACTGGTCAACCTAATGTGCAGATTTGGAATGTTAATGAAAACACAGACCCATTAACGAGCAATTTCGTTGGTATTTCAAATCTAAACAATACCATAGGATTTGGTGAAGCGTTCACTATGTTTGTTTTCAATGAGCAAATAGGTTTTGAGAACGACAATGTAACTGAACAAGTAGAGGACACTGGTTTTCCTAAGTATCCTCTGTTTAGAGGAGTTCCATTTGATCAGGAAGTAGATATTGTTGGTGATGCGAACACTACAATTGATGACTGGAGTTTTATCGCTAACAGCTACCTGCTCCCTGTTAATGCAGACAGTATCATCACTACCGGAATTACTGATGTTGTTTACATGTGGAACCCAGAAGAAAATACACATGAGCAGGCAACAAGAACCGGTACAGGTTCAACATCCGGTGATTTCACTCATGTCGCTCCATTTCAGGGAATTTTATTCCAAACTGAAGCTGAAGTAGCATCTTTAGTAATCCCATCTGATGCTCGTTCCACAATAAGTGGTGACAATCAGGGTAACCATCGTCCGGCCGGAAACATTGTTAAGTCTCTTAACTTGCAGGCAGCCGTACCTGAGTCTCCACTGCGCAGCTATGCCTATGTAAGCTTTGCTGACTTCGGAGTTGATGAAGGAATCAAGCTGTTGCCACAAGGCGGATACGCTTTTGTTGAACTCGCTCTTGAGGGTACAGGTACCCGCATGATGCACAGCCGCCACTTCCAGGGCGAGCAGGATACTGTAGTTGAGATTCCTGTATCTGCAAACTATTTCGAAGCTGTTGAAGACAGCTGGGTGAATAAGAGCAGAACAGTTTCTCTTAGCTGGAGCAATATCGAGAACTTCGAGTCAGACTGGGAATTCTACCTGATTGATACAGAGACAGGTACAACCACAAATATGCTGGAAGTCTCTTCTATTGAAGTTGATCTTCAGGGAAGCTCTAACAGAACTATTGAGCGTCCGAAGACTATGAAAGCAACTGACGTAAGAGTACGTGATGCAGAAAAGAATGCTGTAGACAGCCGCTTCATTCTTCAAATCGTACCTGGTACGCTCACTTCTACACCGCGCGACAACGATCTTCCATCCAAAATCGCGCTGAAGCAGAACTATCCTAACCCGTTCAACCCAACAACTACTATTGAGTACACACTCAACGAAACATCTGATGTTACGCTTGAAGTATTCAACATGACAGGTCAGCGCGTAGCTGTACTTGAGAACGGTAGCCGCAGTGCAGGAACACACACTATTTCCTTCGATGCAAGCTCACTTGCAAGTGGTGTATATATGTACCGTCTGCAGGCCGGTAACACAGTTCTGACCCGCAAAATGACCTTGATCAAATAAATTGGTTAAAGCGTTTGCGTAAATTTCAGCATCCGGGTTGCAATTCAAGCAACCCGGATATTCAAAAGACAAAGAGCCTGATTATAAAATTCACATAATTTGGATTACAGTCTCCTAAAGTCTATATTTTTAATGAGCGTATTGAAATTGTATCAAACACATAAACTTCTCTAATTATGAAAGACAACAGCAAACAAGAATATATAAGACCTGAGATACTCAAGGTCGAGATAGACAACGAAATCTCAGTGGTGTTGATGTCACCACGACCAGACCCAGACCCAGGACCAGACTTTATTCCTGTTGGTCAGGGAGACGATGGTGTTAACAATGGTAACATCGGCGGTACTTTCTAAAGGAAGTATTCACACTGCCTTATAAGTTATTAAAACCTTGTTTGGATGACGTAAATATTTACGGCTATCCAGACAAGGTTTTTTTATTTAATCTTTATATTACAAGCAGCAACTAATCAGTAAAGCGATCTTTATTCTGCATTATGTTCTCTTAATTGTTCGGAATGTAATTTTTGCAGATGACAAACATATATGAGTAATACCAAAATCAAAGAAATTGCAGCCTCCCGTTCTGCTTTTGCCACTCGCGTAGTAGGTTCAGAACGACTTCTTGTACCGGTAAAGGGTGATATGTCTGAATTCAATGCCATGCTTACTCTTAACCCTTCAGCTACTTTGCTTTGGGACCATATCGATCAGGAAACCGATGTAAGCACCTTAACTGAAGTACTCGTCGATAACTTTGAGGTTAATGAAGAAACAGCCCGCAAGGATGTTATGGACTTTATTAATGTCCTTCACGAGCACATTACTTCAAACAGCTGAGGTAAGGACTTTGGCTGCTAATGACAGGGACAAACTTAGAAATTTAATGAGGTCAACCTATGCAAAAGATACAGCTGGATTCGATTATTAATCAAAAGCCCAACTACAAAGTGAAACATGATGATAAAGTGTGGCTTTTGGTTCCTGTAGATAAGTCTAAGCGTTCAGACGATACCGTACTGAAAATAAACGAGACGGCAGCATGGTTGTGGGAAAACCTTTCGGAAAAGGCATCGGTAGAGAGCCTTTCAATTAAACTTCAGGAAAAGTACAAGATAGACGCAGGTAAGGCCAAAAAGGATGTTGAAGATTTCCTGAATGACCTCGGTAAGTATTTGAAGTAGTTTTGGGGTTCAATGTAGCTCCTGATGTTGAAGGCTTCAATGGACAATCAACAATTACCAATAACCAATGAGGGCAAAGGGTTAATTAAATTGTTCGATATCGCCTGAATTTTGAACTTTCAATTTTAAATTATCCACCTTCCGTGGTAATCTCTCCATTTACTCATCACCAAAAAAAATCTGCGTAAACCAGAATAATCTGCGTCATCTGCGTTCTATCCTGAAGATTGTAGTTTTTTAGAAGTGGTTAGTACGAATTTGAAAACCGAATCTGATGAAGAATAGTCCAAATCCCAGTATAGATGTCAGGGATTTAAACCATCCGCCGGTTGAAAGGGCAGAGACTATTCCATCAGACTGGTACATCAAAGATGAGTTTCATCATGCTGATAGGGAAGCAGTACTAAGTAGAAACTGGCAATGTGTGGGCCATGTTTCAAGGGTGCCGAATCCGGGTGATGCTTATCCCATCATTGTAGCCGGAAATCCAGTATTGATACTCAGGGATGATGAAAACAGAATCTGTGCCTATTATAATGTATGCCGTCACAGAGGTGGTCCGTTAATGGCGAATGCGGGTTCAGCGCGTTTTCTGAAGTGCTTGTATCATGGCTGGACCTACAGGCTTGACGGCAGCCTGCGCGGTGTACCGCATTTTAACGGGGCAGAGTTGTTTGATAAAAGCGATTTCGGATTAAAGTCAATTCGTTGCCAGGTCAGGTCCGGCCTGATCTGGATTAACCTCAGTGATGATCTTAATTCAGAACTTGATGATATCATCGCCGGAATTGAAACCCGCATACGGGATGTGGAGATAGAAAACTTTAAATTTGCCGGTGAAGTAACCTACGATGTAAAAGCCAATTGGAAGGTTTATGTCGATAATTACCTGGAAGGCTATCATATCCCGCATGTACATCCGGAGCTCTGCGATTTATTGAGTTTTCAGGATTACAAAACGGAATGCCATGAGTGGTATTCGCTTCAGTACAGCCCGTTTCGCAAGCAGGAGAGTATTTACTCCGACGGCAGCGGACAATCATGTTATTACTTTGTTTATCCCAACAGCATGCTCAATATCCTGCCGGGTAGGATGCAGCTAAACAGAGTCGAACCGGTGAGTGCCGGAAAATGTAAAGTGATATTTGAATACTACTATGATGACATCAGCTCACCGGCAGCCCGCAAAAAATATCAGGAAGACATGGCGTACAGCGATAAGGTTCAGCAGGAAGATATAGAGATATGCGAGCGCGTACAGGAAGGTCTTGGCTCAAAGGTATATGACCGTGGCAGATTCTCACCGGAGCTGGAAGAAGCGGTACACCACTTTCAGGGATGCCTGAAGAAGTCCTACCTAAGGTATTTCAATGAACAATAAGCAATGAACAGTATTGGTAATTGTTCATTGCTTATTGAAAAACCTTACTCAGCCAGCGTAATTTCCCTCGGATGGGCCATATCCACGCGGCGGAGGAACTCGTTCGGTCTCATAAAACCAACCACGCGCGCCTGCTGGACTTCATTACCGTTGGAATCTATAAATACGATAGTTGGTACGCCCGCAATATTGTATTGCCGGCGCAGCGCCTCAGACTCAGGTGAATCGAAGTTGGTCAGGTCAACTTTCAGCCGGACCATGTCTTCGGTGGCCTCGATTACATCCTGATCGGTAAATGTCATGCGTTCAAGTTCGAGGCAGGGTATGCACCAGTCGGCGTAGAAATCGATGATCACAGGTTTGCCGTTTTGGGCGGCCATCTCAATCTTTTCCGGTGAATACGATTCCCAGACGATGCCCTCTTTCTGCAGGTTCATGTAGAACATTATGGCAAGAACTATGGCCACGACACCGGTTGCGTATTTGGTAATCATAAACCCGGTTTTGCCTTTTCCGCTGCTCTCAAGGAAGCCGAGGTAGATACCGCCAATGAGCAAGGTTCCAACGATGACCCATTCAACATACTGCGGGAACAAGGCAAGGCCGAGATAAAATCCGCCAACACCAATCAATACAACACCGAAGAGCTTTTTCACCCAAACCATCCAGGTTCCGGATTTAGGAAGTTTGGACATCAACCCGGAAAAAGTACCGAGTATCAGGTAGGGGAGGCCGAGTCCGAGTGAGAGCACGAAGAATACCCAGAAGCCGAATACAGGATCGCCAACTGTACCAACATGTGCGAGGAGCGCAATGATAGGAGGCCCGACGCAGGGCGCAGCAAAGATACCAACTACGAGCCCGGAGATGAAAAGCCCGATTAAGCCTGTAGAGTTGCCGGCTCCGGAAAGTTTACTGGTGAGCCAGTAGGGCATTTGAATTTCGTAAAGTCCGAACATGCTCAGCGCTAAGCCGAACATCAGAAATCCGATAAATCCGAGCATCCATGGACTTTGGAGCCAACTCCCGAACAGCCCGCCGCTCAGCGCGGCAATAACGCCCAAAGCCGAATACATCGTAGCAATTCCAAGAACGTAAACGACTGCTTTTCCGAACACGCGCCAGGTGTTTCCATCCTGTTGCCCACCGAAAAGTGAAACGGTAACGGAAATCATCGGGTAGACACAAGGCGTGAGATTCAGTGCAAGGCCGATCAGGAAAATCCCGATGAACGCCAGAATCCATCCGCGCTCAAAAAGGTCGTTAATTTCACCGCTGGTTCCACCACCTAAAACGGCATCATCATAGGCCAGAAACTGTTCTTCATTGGCAGATTCCATTCCGGCACCGGCTTCAACAATTTCAATCGGGATTTGAACGTCTTTGGTGGCCGGCGCAAGACACTGCATGTCGTCGCAAGCCTGTACGGTTAGTTTAGCGCGTAAAATATACTCACCAACCGGAGTGTTAGACGATGTGCGCAAACTGAGATAAATAGGCGATGTTTCCTCGTACACATCAAGCGGTTCGTCGGCGAAGCCGAAGGTCATGGTCAGGGCCGGCGGATAGCGGATATCGGAAAGAATCACATATTCCGAGCGTTCAAGATTCAGTTCGGTGGGAATCAGCCATTCCAGGGTGGGCGTGTGAGAGTTCACGTGCCACGGATACTGAATGTTGAGCTCCACAACGGCTTTAAATTCAGCGCCCTGTTCAACCTGATTAACATTTAGCGCAGTTACGACATCAAGTTTATCTGCGCTTGACATCATCTGTGCTTTCAGTGCAAAAGGGAAAAACAGAACGATGACCGGCAGGAGTACTTTGAAAAATTTCATGTTTGGGAAATGATATAAGGGTTAGTCCAGGCTGAATTCATCAAAAGAAATATTGTCGTTATAAGCTTCAGTGCCGACAAATAACAGGAGCTTTTCCAGAGTTTCAGCGTCTATAAACCCAGGCTGAAACCCAAGTGGTTCTCCGTTGTCTTCCAAAAAAATGGTTGTAGGGAATCCTGTAACGCCCAGGTTCATAGCAAAATCCTGCATGCTTATTTCCTGACCGTTGTAATTTACTTTTTCTGAAGACTCGGCATTAATCTTCACGGCGAAAAAGTGTTCATCAATTGCAGACTGAACGCGGTCATTGGTATAGGTTTCGCGCTCCATCTGTTTGCAGTATCCGCACCAGTCGGTGTAGACGTCGATAAGGATTTTCTTGTCTTCATTTCCGGCCTTCTGAATCGCATCTTCGAGAGAGATCCAGTTTTCGAATGCGTTTTCAGGGGTGCCGTTATCGCCGGAGAGAAATTCACCGGGAATGCGTCGTTCAATTTCGGGAGAGGAGCAGGACACGACCACGAATGTGAGTGCCAGTAATAGCGTAAAAATAGGTTTAAACATAATATTCAGTGTGTTTTGATAGGACTTTCCGAGCTGTGGTAGAAATTTCAGGAACCTGAAATACTCGCATTAGCACAGAAATTCCGTAAGAGTCAAAAATACAAAAAATTTAAGAGCTTCCGGATATGCTTTCCGGGATAATAAGGACGGGATTTTCATGATGGTAAACATCACAAAAAAAATTATCCGGCAGGTGGAGCCCTCAGGCTGAAGCTTTGAATAGAATGATGGGAGGCCGGATAAAACTCAAAAGCGTGAGTCTTTATTCCGCCCCGGTCTGACTTGTCAGAATTCTGATGAAAGGAAAAAGTCCCGGATACAGAAGGAAAAATAGCGGTTTCGTTTTCTGAGCCGATAACTCCGGTATCATGAACAAGACAATCAGGTGACGGAACCGGCTGAAAGTCGCAGACCGGATTGGAAGATGTGGACTTCTCATCGCATTGATTGCCTGAAGACGGCTGCTGAACGGGATGATCAATAGTATAGGAGATGAAATCATTCTTGCCGCTGGAGTCTTCAGTAGTTGAATCGCACGCGGATTCGGCTTGAAACGGTAACAGAAGCCACAAAACACTGAAGCTCAACATAGACCGCAGAAAACCTGATATGTTTGAAGTTCTGAATGATTTCATATTGCCGGAAACGTTCAGGCCCGTTCTATAGTGTGATTACGATGTTATTCCTGAATGAATAAATCCAGTTGACAATTTCGATGGGCGGAGCATAATCGTAGGTTGTGGTAAACTGCGCACCGAACTGCACAAAGCGGCTGATACGAAACCTCAGCTCAATATCTCCGGTGAGCCGGGGCGTGAAAAAAGACGTGGGTTCAGCCTGATAATACCCGACAACATTGAGCTGTACATCGCGGGATATATTTCCGCGCATAAGCAGCGAGCTGGTGGATTTAAACCGGTCGAAGACCTGGCGCGGGCCGTCTTCGGCCTTCCAGACTTCATGTTCGTACATTCCTCCCGTTGTAAGTCCAGCTGAAAACTCATCGCTGGTAATAAAGTCGTATCGAATAGCGGCCCCGGCCAGATACCGGCGCCGAAGTCCCCAGTCCTGACTGTACTGAAACTGTGTGAAGATTTCAGGAGACCACCGGCTTTCGTTGCTGAATGTGGTGCGAAGATGCGCGTAGCCGTTACTGACCACTTCATCGTCTATGCGGAGTACGTTAAGGTTTGTCAGCATCAGGTAGGCATTTCGCTTGCCGAAATAGGCGGCATGCGTGCGGTTGTTCAGCTGAATGGTTTCGCTTTTCTGTTTCGCGGCGGTAAGACCGAAAGAGAGACTTCCGGTCCAGGTGCGGATTGTGTCTGCCTCGGTTCGATAGGTTTCAACATTGAGTACCTGAGCGGCAACCATGCCGGGTAGAAATAAAAATAAAGCGGAGAACAGAATCAGAAAACGTAGATACATAAACTTAAAAGACCGAGTGATGCAGTTATAAATTATAAGAGATGGAACAAGATACAGCTATAAAAATAAACGTTTGAGGTCGATAACAGTAAATTGGCGTTTAAACGAATTGCCTGTTTCAACTAATTGATGATGAGTTAACTCCGATTAGATCAATCCTAAAATTTATGGCTACTATTTTACTTTCGAACTACACAAAATCAATAAATAGCCTTCGTGAATCTTCGTGTTTTCGTGGCCTGGTGGTTCAATATTTACTTTTCGGAGCGGGTTCACCATTCAAATTAGGGTACCACAGCGACCGATGTCAATCTCATCGGCAGTTCAGATACAATCGGAAGACGTCCCGAAGATCACTTCAAAAATAGTTGTGAAGATTCCTTCACAAGCAATAACTTTGTTTTCTGTAACCGAAATCCAACAATCAGAAATTTGCATCCTTGATTATGTCTAAAGAAGCTCTGCTGCC
>PXDL01000260.1 GCA_003566395.1 Balneolia bacterium
GCATCGGCGGGTTGATTGGTATCATGATGGGGGTGCTCATCCCGCAAATTATCGAGTATTTTGCGGGAATGCCCACGGTGGTACCGCTTTACGCAATCGTGCTGTCGCTCGGCATCAGTGTCGCCGTCGGGGTCATCTTCGGTATTTATCCGGCTATCCGCGCCTCACGCCTCGATCCCATCGTGGCTCTGCGACACGAGTAGGGTGGGGGCGATCTATAGCCAACGCGGTAGGTGCAGCCCTCGCGCGTATCCTAGCTTCGGTCATTCACATACCTCAGCGTCCTGTCCCCGGCCGGGTCATCAAACATATCGGCGGACAACTCGAAGTTTCGCGGACGCATGCCAACGCCAACTCGCCCGATCGGGTGGCGTCCACCCCGAAAGTAGTTGACGGTTGAAAAGCGGAGCGAGGGCAGCATTCCGGCGGGATCAAGAACAGCGATTGCCAGGATATACTCACCCCGCCTTAAACCCTCGGGCAAGGCAAAGGTTCCCTGGATGATCGTCCTCTCCGCCGGGTTGTCATACTCCCGCGTTTCGCTATTATAATTCTGGCCGGGCAGCCAATCACGGATATCGCACCCATCGAAAGTATCGCTCCAGGCGACCCGCTGCGAGGACGCATCCAGTAAGCTGACCTCGACCGGCCAGTTGTAATACATCGGCGCGGAGCCGAGGTTTTTGACACTCAGTTCGACCTCAAACGGTTGCCCCCGCGTGAGCTCTGCCGGATAGCGCACGGCTTCAAGGTTGTAACGATAGCCGAAGTTCAGCTGAACCTCCTCCGCACCGGCCACTGCCTCAGCATCATCTTGATCGTAGGAAGCCACCCAACCGAGAGCACTGCAATGGAAACGGCGCAGGGTATCAATCAAGTGGTCCCGATGGTGGGCCACCTTCATCGTTGTGGTCGGGTCGGGCCCCGGCTGAGTCTCGTAGCCACAGCAGTTGTAGGCCGACTCGCCCTCGATTACGCTGTTACGCCACATCTGCCGGGGTGGTTCGTTGAGCTGATCAATGTAGGATCCGGGCCCGCGCATCTGATTCCAATTGCCCCAGGCATCCCAATAAATACCAAAATCGAAGTCCGTGAAGTGTCGCCATGGATACCGGACCAGTACCTTTTTGTCCGGGAAAGCTGCTTGGTAAGCGCTGCCCAGCACCTGCTGAGTTTCCTCGGTCGGAAACGGCGCGTGGTGCTCGCCCCATTTGCCGACGATCCCCACCTGCACCCAGGCAATTCGGGGATCATCATTCCAAACCTGCCCAAGCCGCTCAATCAAGCGCTCGCAGCGTCGATGAAATTGTGGGCTGGTATAGTCGTCGGGGGTCATGTCCATCGGCCAATATTTTTGATCATCCCGACTCCAGTGCAGGTAGACCCGTGGTGCCACCTTCACGTTGTGATTCTCTGCGTCCCGCCATTTGCGATTACAAAAATCAACGATACGAGCGATGCCGTCGCTTTCGTGATCTTCAATCTCATTCCACTTGATGTAACACTGGGCAACGCAACCCCAGGGATGGTTGTAGGCCGGGAAGGGATCATCACCCCAGATGCCCGGCCGAAAACCCATCAGCGGATTACGCAAGGGCCGTTCGTAAAACTCCGGAAAAACCAGCACATGGTCACCCTCCAAACGCGTGTGCCCCAGAAGTTGAGCGGGCCGCAGTGCAAACGCACCCGCTGCGGCAAGGGAGGTTTTAATGAAATTCCGGCGGTTGATATTTTGATAGCTCATGGTTGGGACCGATTGATTCATTACGATGGCCAGGCAGCGGGTGAGGTTCCGAAGGTTAACAATAATTTGGGGTGTTGGGGAAGGAGCGAAAGCAAAAAACTCCTGATGAAAAAAGGTAGAAACGTATAAACCGAAAAACAAGTGCAATCGCTCAGAGTTGCAGGGGGATGGTTGAAAGTGGTGCGCAGGTCATACGCTGAGCGCGTGAAGTCGCTGACTCGCACACCACAGGGAACAGGGTCGCCCTCGGCCCCGTGGACGCGCACCCCTGAACGCCCCCATTGCGAGAATGGAGGCTACGGTGGTTGGATCGAGCGTAACCTCGAATTTCAGATTCGGGGCGTTTGAAGCGTCCGCTTGTATTGTCGGTGCTTACCTTCTACAAACCTTTAGGAAACACACCTTTCGCGCGGGGTATGAAACAGAGTAAAATCCACCCCACCGGGATCCCCACAGCTGATATCTGTTCTGGTTTCACCCCGGTCCTTGCCCGCACTCGACTTTAAATACCCAAATGCTCCCGTATGTAGTTCCGGCTGATTTCGGCGCAGGTTTTCGGACTCCTGCCCAGGCTCAGTCCATTGTTGCCGTTTTGTTCAACCGTAATCCAGCCGGAATACCCCCGATCCCGGATAAGATCAAAAATCTTTAAGTAATCGGTTTCCCCTTCTCCCACGGGGGTGTTCAAATCAGTAACCCGGTTCCAGTCTTTAAATTCCAGATAATGCAGGTTGTCCCAGTATTTTTCGAGGAAGTGTATCGCCCGC
>PXDL01000112.1 GCA_003566395.1 Balneolia bacterium
AACTCCATCTACCACTATTACCGTCAGCTTATTCAGCTCCGGCGAGAGCACAGCACCCTGGTTTATGGTGACTACGAACTGTTAATGCCCGACCATAAGCAGGTGTTCGCCTACCAGCGGCAGGACGAGAACGGCACCTACATTGTGGCAGTCAATATGAGCCAAAAGGCAGCCAGCTTGCCGTTGTCAGAAAGCGGGAAGATACTACTGAGTAACCATGAGGGTAAAAAAGCAGCGGACGATCTGAGCCCCTATGAGGCACGAGTGATTGTGCTGCGCTGAAATCCCGTTCTTAGGGCTCTGGTTGAAGATTTCGCAAAAACCAGCGGCGCGTTAGCGCGTCCGCTGGCCTGATTTGCTGGCAGAGATGTCCTTGAGACCACCCGAGATATACTTGTGTAGAACACTGGAAACCAGTGTCTGGTAAGGCAGCCCCTCTTCCAATGCACGACGTTGAAGTGCCTCCAGGTCGCGACTGGAAATACGGATATTAATCCGCTTGTCTTTTTTGAGCGTTTCTTGCGCTGACTTCGTCAAGTACTCCCGACGATCGGCATCCAGATCTGACTCAAAGTCTCCAGATTCGTAAGACTCCAGCAGCTCTTGCTCTTCGGGATCCAATTTGGTTTTTACCATGCTATCCCCCTAAAAATTTTTTGGTGGCCTTGCGACTGGGGATGGCTGTCTTGAGAAAAATGTCTCTATCATTCTCAACGTACGGCACCAGCCAGGCGTAATCGTCAATCCGAACCACAAGCAGGCGTTGATTCGGATACTTGTCCCTGTTGGGGTGAGGTCCATCATCAAGCAAACCACCAGACTGAAGAGCAAACAGAACATCTTCGAAGGAAACTCCGCGTTCGCTCATCAATTGCTGGTTCTTTTCAGCATTCCAGTTAATTTGCTTCATGGGAAGAGTTTAGCAGAATGTGTGCCTATTGGCATCTCGCACCGGCTCACTCAGTCTCGGGTGATGCGAAGCATGAACGGACAACCTTAGCGATCACTTAACCGGAAAGACAGCAACCAGCCAACCAGAGCCAGTGCCAGCGCCAGCCAGAAAGCCAGTCGAATGCCATGCGCCAGGGCGTGCTCGGCGCCTTGTGACATGGCCGTTTGCTGGCCGACGCTCATGATGGTGACGAGCAAGGCTGTGCCAATGGAGGCACCCGCCATGCGCAGGGTATTGTTCATGGCCGTTGCATGAGCGATGAGGTGGCCGGGCAAGGAATTGATGCCGGCTGTGATCAGCGGCATCAGCAGGGTTGTAATGCCCAGCATGTGCAGTGATGACATCAGAACGATCCAGCCTGGTTGGGTCTCAGGGGTGAGTCGGCTGAGCAGGAACATGGCCGCTACCAGCAAACTGAAACCACCAATAGAAAGCCCACGAATGCCGAACCGGTCGAACAGTGTGCCGGACAGTGGCGATACCAGCCCCATCAGCACCGCACCCGGCAGCAAGATCAGGCCTGCATTCAGAGCGTTCAGTTGCAACATATTCTGAGCGAACAGGGGAATCAGTGTTTGGGTGCCTATCAGCAACACGAAGACCAGCACAGACAACGCCGTAGTCAGGCTGAACTGACGGGATTGAAAAACCGCCAGGTCAAGGAGGGGTTGTGCCAGCCCGGGCTGACGCAGGAAAAACCACCCCAGGGACACCACGCCAATGCTGCTTGCCAGAATAAATTCCAGGCTGGTCCAGCCTGCACTACCGGCAATACTGAACCCATAAAGCAGGCCGCCCCAGCCGAATGTGGACAACACGATGGACAGTTTATCGAGGCGATTGGCACGTTGATGGGTGACGTTCTTCATGTATTTCATCGATACCAGCCAGACCAGACCAATGGCGGGTATCAGGATGGTAAAGAGAAAACGCCAACTGAACTGATCAACGATCCAGCCGGATAAACTCGGCCCCATGGCTGGTGCCAGGGCCACCACCAGACCAACCAGACCCATGGCGCGGCCGCGCTTCTCTGGTGGGAAGAGCGTCATCATCAAGGTTTGAATCAGCGGCATGATCATGCCGGCACTGGCGCCCTGGACAATGCGGGCCAGTAACAACAATGGGAAGCTGTGTGCCAGGGCCCCGATCACGGTACCGACCAGAAAGACGCCCAGTGCCGATAAATAGAGCTTGCGGCTGGAGTATTTATCGATCAAGGCAGCCGACACCGGTATGCAGACACCGCTGGCCAGCATAAAGGCGGTGGTGACCCACTGCGCCTGGCTGGCGGCGATCTGGAAATCGTCCATGATGGGGGTAATGGCTACCAGCATCAGGGTCTGATTCAGAACAGACACGAAGGCACCGGCTATCAGCAAAACGACGATCAAGGTGCGGTTGAAGGTAGCGAGGCCCGTCTCGGCCGGGGTTGTGGTCATGGTCGCCTATCGTTGAAAAAGAGGTAGTCTACACAAAATGCACACCAACCGTCGTCTCAGGGCTGAAATTGTGCACTGTAACAGACTAAATGCCCATACCAGAGCTTCCCAAAAGG
>PXDL01000053.1 GCA_003566395.1 Balneolia bacterium
CCTGTTTGTCAAGCGCCTTCTTCTCGTCCTTTTCCTTCACCGCCAGCATCGCGCAAGGGACAAGCGTGTTGTAGAGGCCGTGGGTGAAGATGTTTGCTAACGGCGCGGAGGCAAGGCTTATGGCGAGTATGGCGAGAATAGAGAGTTCCGTGCCCTGCGCCAGGTGCAGGCCCGCGAGAAACGGCGCTATCGCGGTAGCACCGAGTATCGCCGTTACGCCAGCCCATCGTAAGGCGATCTGAAGGGCCGACCTGTTCACGTGCTCCTTCATCACGAAATCATAGAGCCGCAGAATGTTTATTGTCCGCGGCATTTCCACTACGGCCGCGAACCATTTAACAAACATGGCGCGTACAGACTTCGGCGCGGAATCATACCAGGAGTGGGTCAGAACAAAGTTCCGGAAGAAGCGGACAGCTCTCGGCGTTGTGCCGGCGGCGATAAGGGCGGATGGGAATTCGCTCTTTTCGGACAGAACGGGGGGGCGACCCATTTCTTCGATCAGCGCATCTGCGTTCTGCTTCGCTTCTTGTTCATCGTTGGCCCGGCAGGCATCATCGGCTATCGTCGCGGCGATCTTGCCGTGGCCTTTATCCGTAAGGTATCTTATGACCGCGTCCCTGTTGGCTACGTATCTATCTGCTCTCTTCTTCGCCTCTTCTTCGTCGTTGGCCCGGCAGGCATAATTGGCTATCATTTCAGCGATCTCGCCGTGGCCTTTACCCCTAAGGTATCCTATAACCGCGCCCCTGTTGGCTACGTATCTATCCGCGCTCTTCTTCGCCGTTTCTTCGTCTTTGGCCTGGCAGGCATAATCGGCTATCGTTCCGGCGATCTCGCCGTAACCTCGATCCGCAAGGTGTCTTATGATCGCGTCTCTCTTGGCTACGTATTTATCCGCGTTCCGCTTCGCCGTTTCTTCGTCTTTGGCTAGGCAGGCATAACCGGCTATCGTTCCGGCAATCTCTCCGTAGCCTTGATCCGTAAGGTATCTTATGATCGCGCCTCTGTTGGCTATGTATTTATCCGCGGTCTCCCTTGCTGCTTCTTCGTCTTTGGCTCGGCAGGCATCACCGGCTATCATTTCGGCGATATTGCCGTGGCCTCTATCCGTAAGGTATCTTATAACCGCATCCCTGTTGGCTACGTATCTATCTGCTCTCTTCTTAGCCTCTTCTTCGTCTTTGGCTTGGCAGACATAACCGGCTATCATTTCGGCGATCTCGCCGTGCCCTTTATCCCTAAGGTATCTTATAACCGCGTCCCTGTTGGCTACGTATCTATCCGCGTTCTTCTTCGCCGCTTCTTCATCGTTAGCCTGGTAAGTAAACTTAGCTATCGTTTCGGCGATCTCGCCGTGGCCTTTATCCTTAAGGTATCTTATAACCGCGTCCCTGTTGGTTACGTATCTATCTGCTTTCTTCTTTGCCGCTTCTTCGTCTTTGGCCCGGCAGACATAATCGGCGATCGTTTCGGCGATCTCGCCGTGGCCTTTATCCTTAAGGTATCCTATGACCGCGGCCCTGTTGGCTAAGTATCTATCCGCATTCTTCTTTGCCGCTTTTTCGTCGTTGGTTTGGCAGGAAAAATTGGCTATCGTTTCGGCGATCTCACCGAGGCCTTTATCCGTAAGGTATCCTATGACCGCGTCCCTGTTGGCGGAATAAATAGCGGCTTTGGCTTTGGGATCTTTTCCCTTAAGAGCGTAGCTTACTATAGATCTCGGGTATTCTTCGAGCAAAGATTCGATATCCTCTTTTGAAAATTTGAATATCACAGCTCTTATCTGGGCTTCTGTCAACTTTAACGATTCTTTCAGATAATTTATTTCCTCCAGCAAAACTATTGCAAAACTTCTCAAGATCGTTCCTTCGATATTTACTTTTGTTCGATGCTCTATTCTTTCAATGCCTTTAGCCGCCGCTTCCGTTATGTTGTCGTAGTCACTTAGACTTTTTGAAATGGTATCCTTTATACTCAAATACCTCCGATGTCGGGGAGTCGTTTCTGCGGGAATGGGCCCTTGCAAACCTATCTCTCTTAATTGATATAGCAAATCTTCCGCCGCGCACAGGTATTCCGTTTTTTCACCTGGTCCATCTTCATGCTCATACATATATTTCCCCGCAACCATCCCGATCACTCCGGACCCGCTGAAAACCGTAAGTTGGATCAGCCCCGGCAGGGTCCCGCCGGCGTAGTATAAACAAGTTCTCAGAAATCCCGCGACACCGCAAGAAGTAACACCGCATACAGTCGCCAGTATGAGCGACGCGACGAGGGCGGTGACCGTAAGGACCGCAGTCACTTCAAACACCGTGCTCCCCCCGAGAAGGTACTTCTTCCAGTATGGAGCACGTCTTCGTTCTTTAATTCTCGCAGTTTCCGCGGGATCACAGTATTCTATGCCGACGACCCGGGGGATATCTATCTTACCGGTTGTTGTCCTCAGTCCGGCGTGAGCCAGACCTTTCCCAAAGAATGAGAATGAAATCTCATCGTTTA
>PXDL01000432.1 GCA_003566395.1 Balneolia bacterium
AAAAGTGGTCATATAATCCATAAAAATGATCTGTTTAGGTTTCTGATTAATGGAAACTGATGAAATAATTTTCTATAATGAGAAATATTATTTCACGCTTTAAATCAAAAATCTATGAAAACGACTGGCTGTATTCTTCTTGCAGGGTTACTTATCGCCCTGAATTATGGTGAAATTAAAGGACAAAATACTTCGGAACCGGACTGGCAACTAATTTGGTCCGATGAATTTGAAGGTAGTGAACTGGACCCCGATAAATGGTCCTATCAGTATGGAACCGGAGCCTCGGAAGGCTTGTCGGGCTGGGGAAATAATGAGCTTCAGTACTACACCGACCGGCCGGATAATGTGTATGTGCAAGACGGCATGCTTCATATTCGTGCGCTTGAGGAATCCTATGGAGGTATGGACTATACGTCGGCCCGAATCCGCAGTATCAACAGCGGAGATTTCCGGTACGGACGCATGGAGGCAAGAGCCAAACTCCCGACCGGTCAGGGAATATGGCCGGCCATCTGGATGATGCCTACCGATGCCGTTTATGGCGGATGGCCGGGAAGCGGTGAAATTGATATTATGGAAATGGTCGGGCATCAGCCGCATGTGCTTCACGGTACCATTCACTACGGGCCTCCGCATACCTACAGCGGTGGCTCCTACACCATGTCGTCAGGTGATTTCAGCGACGACTTCAACACATTTGCCATCGAGTGGGAACACGGAGAAATCCGCTGGTATGTGAACGGTATCCATTACCATACCGAAACCAACTGGTTTTCCGAAGATCAGGGATTCCCGGCACCGTTTGAGCAGCGATTCCATTTTCTGCTGAATGTGGCCGTTGGGGGAAACTGGCCCGGCAACCCGGACGGAACTACGGTTTTCCCACAGGAAATGATCGTTGACTATGTGCGCGTCTATCAGGATATGAATGCCGAAGCGCGGGTTTCTATGCCTATGCTTTTCGAAGACCGTTTTTTTAACTGGGATGATGCCTTCACAAATTTTGAAGGCGGCACTGCTTCAGTTGTTGATAATCCCGATCCGGATAATGTGAATAGCAGCGATAAAGTAGGCAAAATGGTGAAGGACGGCGGCGCGTTTTACGGCGGCACCTGGTTCAAAACCGAGCGTACGTTTTCCTTCGACAATAATAAGAACGAAATCTATATGAAGGTTTGGTCGCCCCGGGAAGGAGTTCCCATTCTGGTTAAGCTGGAACAGCAAAATGGCGATACCGAGTATGAAACCATCAGCCACACCTCTTTAAGCGGTGAATGGGAGCGAATGACGTGGAATGTTAGCGCAGATGCCTATAATATCGACTGGGACACCATCACCCTGATTTTTGATTTTGAAGAAGGACAAGTTGGAGACGGGAGCGATCAGTTTATCTGGTATTTTGATGACATGGATGTGTACGATTTGGGCTTGAACGATTCCGACGATCCGGGCGGGATTTTACCGGTTACTCTGCCCTTGACTTTCGAGGATCCCAATTTTGACTGGGATCGCGTTTTTACCGGGTTTTCCGGCGGAGAAATAACGGTGGTGGAAAATCCCGCTCCTGATGAGCTGAACGAAAGCGGTTATGCAGGTAAAATGGTGAAAGACGGAGGTGCGTTTTGGGGAGGAGCCTTTTTTATTACCGCAAACGCTTTCATTTTTAATGAAGAGGAGCACACCATAAGCATGAAGGTCTGGTCGCCCAGAGAAAATGTGCCTGTGCTGATGAAAGTGGAACAGCAGCACGGTACGCTTGAGTACGAAACCGCCGTCTCAACAACAACGAGCGGTGCGTGGGAAGAGATGACGTGGAATTTGAGCGGGGCAGGATTTGAAAACCATTGGGATATCATTACCCTTATTTTTGATTTTCAGGAAGGACAAATAGGCGACGGAAGCGAAAACTTTACCTGGTATTTCGACGACCTGAATGTTTTTGCAGGCGATACCGGCACTTCATCAGGTGACGTTGATCCGGAAATTGCCCGCTCTGTTGAGTTGAGCCAAAACTATCCGAATCCGTTCAACCCGACCACACAGATTCAATATTCTATACCGGAGTCGGGAAATGTGCGGCTTGAGGTGTTTAATGTGATGGGTCAGCGGGTAGCAATTCTGGCCGAAGGCATGCACAGCACAGGCCGCCATACGGTAACCTTTGATGCATCCGGACTTGCATCCGGCATGTACCTGTACCGCATACAATCAGGCAGCCACACCGAAACCCGGAAAATGATGTTGATGAAGTAGGACGGGGAGTGAAAACTCAAAATTCAAAATCATTGGTGTCCGGTTAAAACCAGCGAATCCATCGAAAATGCCGAATAGACTTTTTTTGCCGGTATCTTTTTAGTAAACCTATATCAACCCCCCATTGGTTTGATGAAGTCTTGTAATTCCGATGTCGAAATAACCTTCTTTTACCTTTTGTGCGGACAAAAGGTAACCAAAAACCGCCGGCTGGAAAAAATGGCTAAACCCCGTTACGTTCCGCTAAA
>PXDL01000207.1 GCA_003566395.1 Balneolia bacterium
ATGACAGGTTATGGAGCTTCATGTGCTGGTCTCTCTCGCTATGGCCTGTCAAATAACCCTCGGGAGTCTCGGGCAATGTAAGAACTTTCCTCTGGTAGTTAAGATAATCCTCCTCCGTCCTAAAATAAAGCCGCGCGCCCCTGACCCTCTCCCCATCGATTTCCCGCGAGACAACAACACCGAACGCCGTATGTTTCAAGGGTACGTTCAAAGAAGCGTTCCCGTCTATCAAATTATCCCCCGAGGCATTCTCAACATATACCCTCAGATCAAAGCCCGCTTCGGGGTTGACCGAAACCATCAGGTCTTCGCCGTTAACCCGCATATCGTATTGGACCCACTGTTCCGCGAGAGATTCGGGCCCGACCTGGGGCCGTACAACGTTCACCTCACGGTCCCTGCGTTTCTCTCCGGCCCGCGAGATCCTGCGTTCTCCCAGCGCCATACGTACCAGATCGGAGCCACCGATAACCGCAACCCCGCCTTCTCTTTCCGCAACGGCGAAACAGAACGGGTCCACCTCATCAGCATCCAGTTCCACGTATTTCCTATACCACTGACTTGCCGGAACTTCGGTGTCCTCCGGCAGATATTCGTCTATAACGCGTGTAGCATTCCCCCAGATCTCTTCCGGCACTGTGGGATACGGGTCAGGAACCACGAGATCAACCGAAGGTAGAACAGAAGGTTCAGGAATCCCCTGTGCTCTATAATGGTTGATCGCGTACACAACTCCGAGCAGCCCCGCGATAATAATGGCGCCTCCTATCAGGGTAAAAAGCGTTTCGAACCCGATCTCGCCCACACCCTCCCCGGCAAACCCGATAATCGGGAGAACTACTCCGAAGGCGGGTCTGTGTGAAAACTCCTTTTCCCGGCTTTCGTCGTCTCGGAGGTCCAGAGAAGCAAGCGCTTGTCGGATCCCGATGACCCTGACCTCCAATTGCTCCTTTTCTCGTTCCAACTTGGAAACCCTTGTTAACTCTGCCACCCACGGCTGAATGTTCTTCTGTTTATTAAGTTGCCTCTCTACGCTGCTCAAGGATCCATACAACTCTGCAAGGTCACGTTCTATCGAACTCTTCTTTTTTTGTAACGATACTATTTCTCTGTCTGACGCATAGTTTGTCTTTATCTCATTTATGCGCCTTTTTATCTTCCTCGCCTCGTTTTCCAGATCTGAATATGACTGCTTCGCCTCATCGCGTTTCTGGTCTATCTGTTCATCAATACTTGTCAATTTAGATCTTATGCCTTCAACCGTAGTTTCCAAGAAATAGTATCTGTCACGTCTTTCCATGATCTTGACAATATCACTTGCACGCCATACATCGACAATTTGTTCTATAATTGATCTATGAACTCGAAAGAAATCATGCACCCTGCCCTCTCGTTCGATCTGATCTTTCAAACTGTATAGTGTTGAAACCAATCCAAACATAAATCGTGTTGATTCATGATCCCCCGCAAGGTCAGTGTGGAATAAACGCGCCAAGTCTCGATACGACGATTCCTGTGAGAAAACCTCAGAAGTTAAAAGGCTTATTACCTTATGGAAATCGGTGTCACGCACATTAGCTGATCTCTCTGTGATCGTTTTATGAACCGCTCTGAGGATTGTCATGGTTTGCTCGTACCGTTCTCGTTGGCCATGTTGACGAAAGTATTCCGCACACCTTGCTATCTTCGGCCCTGCGTCTACATCGAGGCTGATCCCCTGACTCCGCAAAACAGCCATTTCCTCTTGCACCTCATTCAAAGAACCCTGGAACTTATTCCTCTGCTCCTCCATGCTCCTTAAGTCCTGGTCCACCTTTTTATTCGCCGCCTTTATATCTGCTATCTGGCGTTCTATATCTTTCAATCGTTCTTGAGGTTCTGCGAGCAATCTCTCAAGGGATCTCTCCTGGATTTCTGTTTTAATTCTGTTAAGCTCTTTTTGTTTGGCAGTAACCTTTCCGAGCAAAGATGCTTTTTCCGCAAAAATCCGTTCAATATCCGCGTCATGCTGCTTTTTCAGACCTGTGGCTTGCCTCTTTAAAGACAATATCTCGTCCCGGATCCTCCCAATATCTCTTTCGATCTCAGCAATATCGTTTCGCGCCTGTACCCTTAGCCTCTCAGTTTCGGCCGAACGGAACAATACCTGCTCCTGCGTTTCCACCTCCGACAGTAACGTGGAATACATGTCTGTTATTTCGTCGATCGCAACGGCAAGCGAAGGATACAACGAACGGTAAGTCTTAAGTTCGGCCTGTCTGATAGTTATAGCAGCTCTCCTCTCCTCAAGGACCGCTTTTGGAGTCTTGCCCTCAACATCAAGAATGCGCATTTCCTCCTCAAAAGTTCTCACTAAGTCTCGTATGCGCTCTTCTACCGCTCGCACTCTCTCCTTATGCTTGTCTGTTTCCTCACGTATCTTTCTGCTGATATCGACCTTGAGCTCGTTCTCCCTCTCACTGAGCGCATTAGATATCGTTTCGCTAAGATGCTCATGTCC
>PXDL01000052.1 GCA_003566395.1 Balneolia bacterium
ATTTGTTGTATATAGCGAGACATAACTCAGATATAGAATTCATCATACAAGTGTAAAAACTGGTTTTGCAATGCCTTATAGAAGGCTTTGATAAACCAGAGATTTTGTTCGTATTCAACGCCGGAGCAAAAATGAAACCACAGCATAGGCTATCTATTCGAGGATTTTATTTTTGTGACAAGGCAGAAGACGGGAAAAAAGAACGGTTTTGCAAAGCCTTCTTCTAATATACGTGAATCAATGGACTTGGCTGAGGATTTTTATATACCGGGATCGTGGTTTTTGGCGAAAAAAGGAAAATCATGAAACAGAAGTATTAGCCTTCCTGCACTGTTTCGACCTTCATATGGACTCCTAAACTCAGTTTCGGATAACGCCTGAATTACCTACATTGTAAGCTTTACCATTATCAGGGAATGCCGTTTTTTTGTAGGCCGTTAAGTACTTTAAAGTATTGATACTTCCCAAAATATATAATTTCACATAGTTAATCAGGTATTCGATCGTGAGTGATCAAAAGATTATTTTTTCCATGGTTGGGGTGAGCAAGGTTCACAAACCCAACAAAAAAGTTCTCAAAGATATTTATTTGTCCTTTTTCTACGGGGCAAAAATTGGTGTTCTCGGTCTTAACGGAGCGGGTAAAAGTACGCTGCTCCGTCTTATTGCCGGGGAAGACAAAGACTATCTGGGCGAAATCAGCAGCCAAAAGGGCATTACATTCGGCTATCTTCCGCAGGAGCCGAAGCTTGATCCCGAAAAAACGGTAAAAGAAATTGTGCAGGAAGGAGTTCAGGAAACCATCGACCTGCTCAAGCAATATGAGGACGTAAATGCCAAATTCGGTGATCCGGATGCCGATTTTGATGCCCTCATCGCCAAACAGGCCAAACTTCAGGAGCGTATCGATCAGGCCGAGGCATGGGATATAGACAGCAAGCTGGAACAGGCCATGGACGCCCTTCGCACACCGCCGGGCGACCAAAAGACCGCCACGCTTTCCGGGGGCGAAAAACGCCGGGTGGCGCTGTGCCGGCTCCTGCTCAAAAAACCCGACGTGCTGCTCCTCGACGAACCCACAAACCACCTCGACGCCGAATCGGTAGCCTGGCTGGAGCAACATCTCGACCGCTACGAAGGCACGGTTATTGCCGTAACCCACGATCGCTATTTCCTGGATAATGTGGCCGGCTGGATCCTGGAACTCGACCGGGGCGAAGGCATTCCGTTTAAAGGAAACTACAGCTCCTGGCTCGAACAGAAAAAAACACGGCTTGAACACGAAGAGAAATCCGAATCCCAGCGGCAGAAAGCCCTTCAGCGTGAACTTGAATGGATACGCCAAAATCCGAAAGGACGCCGGAGCAAAAGCAAAGCCCGTATTTCTTCCTACGAAAAGATGCTTTCCGAAGAACAGGAAAAGCGCCGTGAGGACATGGAGATATTCATACCTGCCGGCCCGCGTCTGGGCGATAAGGTGATTGAGGCTGCCGGCCTCAGCAAAGGTTTTGACGATAAGCTGTTGTTTGAAAATCTCGAATTCAGCCTCCCTCCCGGCGGTATCGTAGGGGTAATCGGCCCAAACGGAGCCGGAAAATCCACTCTCTTTAAAATGATCACCGGAGAGGAAAAACCCGATTCCGGAAAGCTCGAAATCGGCGAAACCGTAAAACTCGGCTATATCGATCAGAATCGTCCGCTTGACCCGGCTCTTTCGATTTGGCAGGAAATCTCCGGCGGACAGGATACCCTTAAACTTGGAAATCTCGAAGTAAACTCGCGGGCGTATGTGGCCCGGTTTAACTTCAGCGGAAGCGATCAGCAAAAAAACGTTACCGAATTATCAGGGGGCGAACGCAACCGGGTTCACCTCGCCAAAATGCTGAAAGAGGGCGCAAACGTGCTGCTTCTGGATGAGCCGACCAACGACCTTGATGTGAACACCCTTCGTGCGCTCGAAGAGGCCCTGCTTGAATTTGCCGGATGCGCGGTCATCATTTCGCATGATCGCTGGTTCCTGGACCGCATCGCTACGCATATTCTGGCCTTTGAGGGCAACAGCGAAGTGTACTGGTTTGAAGGCAATTTTGAGGAATATGAAGAAAACAAACGCAGAAGGCTGGGCATCAGTGAAGACCAGCCCTCGCGCATCCACTATAAAAAACTTACCCGATAAGCCGTATTTATGAAATTGAAAGAACTGGCGGAGCACATCAACAGGCTTGAAGAAGACACCCGACCCAATTGGGGAAAGATGAGTCCGCAGCACATGGTGGAGCACCTCAGCATGACTCTCAAAATTGCTACGGGCCAACTGACTATACCTTGTTATACACCGGATAATCATCTTGCCCGGATGCGCGATTTCCTGATGAGCAATAAAGCCATGCCGCGCGAAGTTGTCAGTCCGGCGGTCGGAAGCGATTTGCCGAAGCTCCGAAAATCTTCATTTAAGGAAGCAATGGAGGAGTTCCACGAAGAATTCAATCGGTTCGACTCCTATTACCAAAAAAATCCGGAAGCAGTCCATACCAACCCGGCCTTTGGTGAACTGAATCAGGAGGAATGGGAGCAGTTCATGAAAAAGCACTTCACCCACCACTTCGAACAGTTCGGGCTTCTTGATCTTCCTGAAGATAGTTAAACTCAGTTAATCCCGGCCTTTATTAGGGCTGCACCTCAACCTTAATTATGAATAAAACACAGCTTACAGAATCGGTACGCCGACGGGCACGTGAGCTGGGTTTTGAAGGCTGCGGATTTTCCAAAGCCGGATTTCTTGAGGATGAGGCCCGACGCCTGGAGAACTGGCTTCAGGAAGGAAAACACGGCAGCATGAAATGGATGGAAAATCATTTCGACAAACGCGTGGACCCGACCAAACTCGTGCCGGGCGCCAAAAGTGTGGTTAGTGTGCTGTGCAGCTATCATCAGCCTGAACTGGCCGACCGCCATGCCGCCGACGAAGAGCACCCTAAAATTTCCAAATATGCTCTGGGCGAAGACTATCATTTTGTGCTGAAAGACAAGCTTCGTGCCCTCTTCGACTTCACCAAAGAACTTAACGGCGGACTTGAAGGGCGGGTTTTTGTGGATTCAGCTCCGGTGATGGATAAAGCCTGGGCACAGAAATCGGGACTCGGATGGATCGGCAAACACACCAATTTGCTAAACCGAAGCGAAGGCTCCTGGTTTTTTCTGGGTGAAATGATCGTTGATGCCGAATTTGACTACGACGCACCCACCACCGACCACTGCGGAAGCTGCACACGCTGTATCGACGCCTGCCCCACCGACGCCATCACGGAACCGTACGTTGTGGACGGCAGCAAATGCATCTCTTATTTCACCATTGAACTGCGTGATGAGATTCCCCGGGAATATCATGACAAACTCGGAAACTGGATTTTCGGCTGTGATATTTGTCAGGATGTGTGCCCCTGGAACCGCAAAGCCGCATCCGGTACCGAGGAGCGCCTGCATGCCCGCAAACCATTACTCGGAAACGACCTGTCGTACTGGGAAGAACTCGGACTTATGGAATTCAGAGAACTGTTTCGCAAAAACCCGGTCAAGCGTACCAAATACGAAGGCCTGAAGCGCAACATCCGTGCAGTTCGCGAAAACTGCCGAACCTGAACCCGTTCCCGCAGATGTACTCACCCCACGACTTTCGCCCACTTTTTCCGCATATCCGTGAAGGAAGCATTTATTTGAACCATGCCGCGCTGTCTCCCCTGCCCGAACCGTCTGTAAATGCTGCCCTGAAGATTTTGCGGAATCGTCAAACTGCTTCTGTTGACCGTTTTGATCAGGAGCTTCCGGTTATCGACCAATGCAGGCAACGGGCCGCCGAACTCATTGGGGCAGGCTCGCCCGAAAGCATTGCATTTGTTCAGAATACATCCACAGGACTGAGCTATATCGCCAACGGACTCGGACTTGAACCGGGAGATGAAATCCTGCTCTATGAAAAGGAATTTCCTTCCAACGTCTATCCGTGGAAAATGCTTGAAAAGAACGGCATCACCCTGCGCTTTATTCAGGATGAAGACGGAACGGCAGATGTCCGGCGATTTGCGGCCCGGATGACCGAAAAGACCAAAGTAGTGGCGGTAAGCGGCGTTCAGTTCCTTAGCGGATATCGTATTGATCTCCAAAAACTGGGTTCCGTCTGCCGGAAGAACAACACTCTATTGGTTGTTGATGCAATTCAGGCCGCCGGTCCCTGTGAAATTGAAGCAGCAAAATGGGGGATTGATGCGCTTTGCTGCGGCGGTCACAAATGGCTGATGGCGCCCCGCGGAATCGGCTTCATGTACGCAAGCCCCGAACTTACCCAACGGCTTCAACCCTGTATGCAGGGATGGCTTTCGGTTGAGCGCATTTGGGATTTTTTCGATACCGGGCAGCCACTTCACCCTGACATGAAACGATTCGAACCCGGAACCTACAACATTGCCGGAATTGCCGCGCTGAGCGAAAGTTTGCGTATCCTCCTTGAAGCGGGCCGGACGAATGTGAGTGAACATGTGGCGGGGTTGAATAATCAGATTCGTGAACGTCTCCTTGCCGGCGACATGCACGTGTACGGATCAGCCTCCCCTGAACATACCTCGGGTATTGTAACCTTCATGCTTCCGGAAAACCAATCGGCAAAAAAGCTTACTGAACGTTTGACCGGAGAAAACATATTTATATCAGCGCGAGACGGGAAGATGCGAATTTCACCTTATTTTTACACCACCCCCGACGAAGCTTCCTATGTTGCAGATATGATCTTAAAAGCCATTTATTCCACCTCATGATTCTTACCAAGCTCAAAAACCTCCTTATTGAAATCTGGGAAATCTGTGTACTAACGATCAAGCAGTGGCTGGATGACAATATGATGCTGCATGCTGCGGGTTTGGCGTTTTATACCATTTTCAGCCTTGCCCCCCTACTGATTATTATTGTTGTGCTAACCGGTTTCTTCTTTGGTGAGCAGGCCGCTTCCGGACAGCTCAGCATGTATATGGAGGAGCTTGTCGGCGAGGAACTTGCTGCCGCCATCGAAAACATTGTAAGCAGTGTTGCCCAGGGAGGCCGTGGAACCATAGCAACCATTTTCAGTTCGTTTATCCTGCTTTTTGCGGCTACAACCGTGCTAACACAGCTAAAAGAAAGTCTGAACATTATCTGGAACGTGGATAAATCCATGCGTCAGCCGATCAAAATGTTTTTCATCAACCGCATGCTTGGGCTTATCATGATCGGTGTTTTTTCCCTCGCCCTGGTGGCTTCATTCTTTATATCCACCATCATTTCATTCATAGGCCCGTTTCTTGATGAATTCCTGCCCGGCGGCATAGGGGTCTATACGCTTATGAACTCCCTGGTATTTGTGATCTTCGCCACGCTTCTTTTTTCGGTGATATACAAAATGCTGCCCGACATCCGCGTAAAATGGACCGATGTACTGGTGGGCGCGTTTGTGACCTCTCTGCTTTTTTTACTCGGCCGGACCATTGTCTCCTTTTATCTGGCAAATGCCGCTACCGCCTCAACCTACGGGGCTGCCGGTTCTTTTGTGATTTTCCTTATCTGGGTCTATTACAACGTAATGGTGATTTTCATCGGAGCAGAATTTACCCAAATCTACACCAAACGCTACGGTTCGGAAGTCAAGCCCGGCCGCTACCTAAGGCAAGACGTCGAATTCACAGATGACAACTCATGACGGGATTTTATAACATCATTCTTGCCCTCACACTCCGATTGATTCAAAGAACTGCAAACCGTTATCCCTGCAACCTGAGTTCGATTAGTAATGCTCTTAAGGTGAGTCTCAAAAGCAGACTTTTCCCGAGGAAACAAAACACAGAGATAAAATTACACTACCGAATTGTGAATGAATTGCGCATAGAAAATTTGGGAAATAAACTATGACTGTCTTATTTACAGCTTCATAATTTCAGCTAATACTGTTCACTGATACTGTACTCTGAAAAATGGTAATGGAAGTTGATCTCGATCCCGGAATCGCGGACTACTCCCTTCTGCCGGGCAAAATACCGGTGTGTCGTGCATACGCAATTGTGTTTTTTATTAACTGCAACCTTGGCCTCTCCGGTTCACAACCGGCAGGTAGTTATGCGCCTCATCAAACTTCTTCCTATCTTTAGTCAATTATTAATTTGGAAGCTTAATAAATGAAAATATCGATTATCGGTGCCGGAGAAATTGGTGAGCATTTGGCCTCCTTATTTTCTTCAGAAAAACGAGACGTTATTCTAATGGACTCAGATTCAGATATCGTCTCGAGAATCTCTTCAAGTTACGATTTGATGGCAATTAGAGGTAACGCCACCTCTATTTCAGATCTCCAGAACGCACAAGTAGCCGATGCCGATCTGGTCATTGCGGTTACGAACGTGGATGAAGTGAACATGTTGGCCTGCATGATCAGCAAAAGGCTTGGGGCAAAAAAAACAATTGCAAGAATCCGAAATCTGGAATATTCAGACAAAAATTCTCCAGTCTCACCGCAGGAGATAGGCGTGGATGTTGTCATTAGCCCCGAAACAAGTATTGCTTCTGATATTTTTCAACTCGTTAAAAGAGCGGCTGCACGAGATGTCGCCACCCTTGCTGAGGGGCGTCTGCAGCTTCTCGGCTTAAGGATAAATCCGGATTCCCCAATTGCCAACAACACGCTTGTAAACTTTGCAAATTCTGTATCTGACTACGATTTCCGGATTGTAGCCATTCAGCGAGGTGTTCGTACTTTAATTCCGAATGGGGAAAGTAAGCTTATGAAAAACGATAACATTTTCGCGCTTCTTGAGACCCGTAACGTAAATGATTTTATTAAGAGAATAGGCTATAAAAGAAACAGCATCAGAAATATAATGATTGCAGGAGGCGGAATTGTGGGGAAAAATGTGCTCGATTTAATCATGAATGATACGGAACACTGGGATGTAAAACTGATAGATCCTGATAAAGTGAGATGCCTTGAAATAGCAAGTAAATACAAAAGACCCCTTGTGTTGCATGGCTCGTCAAATGATCCAAACTTGCTGGCGAGCGAGGGGATAATGGACATGGATGTATTTATCAGTGTAACTGAAGATGAAGAATCGAATATTGTAAACTGCCTTCTGGCTAAACACCTTGGAGTAAAAAAAACCATAGCACTGGTTTCTAAACCCACTTATATTCCCCTCAGTCAAACGATCGGTCTCGACTCTGCTGTTAATATGAAGCTTTCGACCGCCATAAAGATTCATCAGTATGTATTAAAAGGCGATATTTATTCTGTATCTACCCTATACGGTTTATCGGCTGAATTACTTGAACTTGGTGTACATGAAAAATCAAAGTTCCTGGGTAAACCTATACGCAAGCTTAGCTTGCCTAAAGGATGCGTAATTGGTGCAATTATCAGAAATAATGAGATAGAAATTGCTACCGGAGATTCAGTAATACTTGCTGAGGATCACCTGTTTGTATTCAGCTTTTCAGATGATATAGATTCCGTTACGGAGTATTTTAAATGATATCCGAACTTATTATCAGGCAAGTAAGCCGTACTATTAACTGGAAGGGTATTATTGGTGTACTGGGTGCATTTACGTTTTTAATCGGTGTTACTTTACTTTTGCCTGTAATCATAGCTCTTCATTTTGAAGAAGACTCCTGGAGAGGTTTTTTGATATCGGCGGCAATAGCCATTGGCGTAGGTGCGGTGATGTATGCGGCATTTAAGCCGGATAAAGAAGTGCAGCTCAGAGACGGGTTTATTCTTGTTACCGTTACATGGTTTTTCCTGAGTTTATTTGGCGCTTTGCCGTATTACATAGATGGCACACTTCCGGGCTACACCGATGCTTTTTTTGAAACTATAAGCGGCCTCACCACTACCGGAGCAACCATTCTTGGTGGCACGACGGCTTCCGGAGTTGTGAATCCGGATATTGAAACCATGCCCAAAAGTATTTTATTCTGGCGCTCTATGACTCACTGGATAGGTGGTATGGGATTTATCGTGCTTTCAATTGCAATATTACCACTGCTCGGCACGGGAGGTATGCAACTTTTCTCAGCCGAGTCTTCGCTAATGTCTGAGGATAAGATCACGCCCAGGTTCAAGGAAACGGCCAGATTTTTGTGGTTCATTTACGTTGGTTTAACCATTATCCATTTTTTCACGCTGTGGGTTCATCCCTCTGTGGATTGGTTCAGTGCCTTAAATCATGCTTTTTCGACCTTAGCAACAGGTGGCTTTTCTACTTTAAATGACAGTGTCGGAGGGTTTGAATCAGCCTACATCGATGTTGTTATCACGCTTTTTATGTTTTTGGCCGGTGTGAACTTTGTACTCTATTTAAGAATGGTTCGAGGCAAGTTTTCTTTAGTTCGTAGTAACAGGGAGCTGCAATTCTACACCTTATTTACACTTGCCTTTATATTGCTTATTTCGGCATCGTTGTGGCTCACAAACAGCTATTCAATTGCCGATGCATTACGATATGGTGCATTTCAAACATTAGCAATTCTAACCACAACAGGATATGGAACCGATGATTATCTATTATGGAATTCTCTTCCTTTAGCATTGCTGGCTGTTCTTTTTTTCACCGGGGCATCTACCGGCTCAACAAGTGGTGGAATTAAAATGGTTCGATGGTTCATAATTTTTAAGGATATACTTCTCGAACTCAAGCAGCGTGTACACCCCTCGGCTATTCTACCTTTACGAGTTGGAGACTCAGTGCTCAAATCCACTCAAGTTCGTACCATCCTTGCATTTTTGATGTTCTATATTCTGATTTTTGTAGCGGGTACGATATTTATGACCGCTCTTGGCTTTGATATCGAATCGGCCTTGGGTGCGTCAATTGCTTGTCTTGGAAATATAGGACCGGCGTTCGGCTCTTTTGGTCCGGTTGAAAATTATGCAGAAATCCCGGCAGTCGGGAAATGGGTATTATCTTTCTTAATGCTCCTTGGCCGTCTTGAATTGTTTACCGTTTTGGTTTTATTCACACCGGCATTCTGGAAAAAATAGTCCGCGCAATAAGTCCATTTAAAAGGACTTGCTCGAAAAGTACTAATTCAAATTGACTGCAACCGACATGAATCGTATTGGGAACATATTCCGACCTTGTAAAAAAAATAGCTTCTGGGTCGCTCCGCTCCAATGGTGAATCAGTGGTGTCCGGTTAAAATCGGCGAATTCATACCATGATAATATTTGACTTAGTATGCGGCTATTTTTTGAGCAAACCTAAATCGAACCCCGTTAGGTTCTTGCAACTCCCATGTACCAATGACACATTTAGGTTTTAAGCTCTAAAATACGAACCACCCAAAGGTTAGCGCCATTTGAACACTTGTTTTATGCCTACCACCATTATTTTGTCAACGCCCTTATCCAATTTCAGACCCTTTCAATACACTTCCAAAAACATTCGCCCTGAAGGCTTAATGCTTCGGCGGATCGTTTGCTCATCCCAGCCGATGGGATCTCCGCTTAGCTCTTCTTTGTATTTAAGATACTGATGAAGTCCGTTGGCAGCGAGACCCTGTATGATGCCCGTTTCCATGCCCTTCAATCCGCACACATAAATCAGTGTATCGTCCCGCTCAAGTATGGGTTTCAAAAGATCTGCGCGATCTGTTAACTGGCTTTGCACATACGGGCGGCTCCCGTCGGTGCGCGGGTTTTCCCTTGAAATAGTCGGCAGATAGTGAAACCAGGATTCACGCTCGTCCAGACCCCGGAAAAATGAATCATAAAGCAGATCGGTACGGTAAGGGCTGCCGAAAACAAGCGCGATGTTTTTCTTGTTACCACGTTTCATCAGCTCCATCACCATACCCCTGAAAGGTGCAATGCCCGTTCCGGTTGCAAAAAATACATAGTTGAATTGTTCGGGCTGCTCCGGAAGGATAAACCGCTTGCCGCTCGGACCGGTCACTTTTACCATATCACCCGGCCTGAGGCTGCTCAGGTAGTTTGAGCATACACCTGTAAATAGCTGCTGGGTATCCCAGTGCTCGCCTATCAAACGCTTAACAGTGGTTGCGTACTGTCGGCCCTGTCCGTCTTCACCGAACGAAGGCGAACATATCGAATAGAGCCTCAACACATGAGGTTTGCCTTTCTCATTGAGTCCGGGTGGAAGAATACCGATGCTCTGACCGGCCACAAAGCGCCCTTCAAGTTCCGTACCGCTCAAGTCGAAAACGATATGACGAATAATGTTAGGACTGGATGCGCGTGTGGCGATTTCCGATTTGAGTATGGGAACATCTACCGGGTTGTTTTTGGAATAAATATTCAGATCTACGTCCGGAAAGCGCAGGTCTTCGGCTGCAGTCATCATGCTTTCAGTTTTTGATATCATGCATACATGGTTTGAACGATGTCAGGATCTCTTTAGAAGGCTTTACAAAACCGTTCATTAAGCTGAATTTTATAGCCACGGGTTCTCCGTAAGCACCTCGGAGGGAAGTAAAGTAACTGAAATGAGAGAATTGTCAATATATTGTTTTATGATGAGGGGGGAATCTAATTATCGTTTGGTTTCAAAACACGACGGAAACAGAAACGCCCTGAATCATAATGGAATTTCCTTCAGGAGACTGAAACTGCTGTGCTATGGGAACGGCGGCCAGCTTACCCAGCCGGTTTGAAGAATTCCACAGCAGCCAGGCATCAAAACCGATCAGAAAGGCGCCCTGAATTACTACTGCCGTACCGAATTGCCGGATGCGCGATGAATTCCCAAGTTGATTCATGGCGAAACCGGTGGCGATGTAGCCGGCGTTCAGTCCGCTGTTTATGGCAAGTATCCGGTTAAAAAGCATTTCTTCGCGGAGTGTTTCTTCATAGGAAATATTGGGCGGTACGGGATCCGCGCCTGCAAGGGCAAACCCGGCTATCGCGGCATTTACAGCTCCCCATCCGGCAGTCATCAGCCCGAAGTCTCGGGTCGGGCCATTGAGCGCCGCCGCACTTCCGGCCAGTACATTCACGCTTCCCCAGCCCAACAGCAGCTGCATAGCACAACGCTCCTGCCCGGCTCGCTCAACTGCTAAAACATGATGCGAACCGGTATCGGGACCGATACGGTATTCCGAAGTCTCCTGTCCGTAAACAGAATAAACACCCGGGGATGTCAGGTTGA
>PXDL01000483.1 GCA_003566395.1 Balneolia bacterium
CCATGTATTGAAGAGTTCATCCTGCTCTCCCTCCCAGCTCAGCATCATTCGGGCGTTTTCCTCATCATACTCAGCGGTCAGGTTCTCGGGCTTTTCAGGATACCTTACCTCAATAACATTTTCGATTGCCGGATTGCTTCTCTCGCTTTCCACGCCGGCTTCAGAAACCGCCGTTACATAGTACTGATAATGATAGCCTCCGCGCAAATCCGTATCCCGGAATACCGGATTGGCCGGATCAATCGGTTCATCGGTGAGCCGTTCCTCTTCCTCGGTCTCCATTATGAAACGGTCCACATGGTAGCCCGAAACGCGCGGGTCGCGGCTTACCGGCCAGGAGAGCCTCACCTCATTATCGCTGAAGCTGGAATAGACCTCTGTTATTCTGTCCGGGGGCGACATATCAACCAGCTCGACGCGCACGGGGTCGGAACTTCTTCGGTTCCGGTTGGTGGCATCGACAGCTTCAACTGCAAACTCGGCGGCTTCGTGTTCAGTTCTCAGCCGGTAAGTGTAGGAGAACTCGGTGCGGCCCTGGGTTCTGAGCCGTGGCTGATCGGTAATGCGGCGGTAGTTTTCAGCGCCATCGGGCTTCATATATACTTCAAAGCGCATCACATAATCGCCATCGCGGCCGGCTTCGGGATATGCCCACGTGATGGTTACCTCGTTGCCATCCCGCTCGGCCTCAACCTGCCGGGGACGGTCTGTTTCGGTTTCACGAAGGGTGATGGTCTCCTCAATTTCTTTCCCGACCGGTTCACCCCGCCGGTTCACCCATTCAAACCGGTAGGTAACGGGTTCTCCGGTCACAGGGTCATCATCAACAAAAAGATTACCGAGCGCCCGTGCCACATCCGGATAACTGAAGGCCAGCACAAAGCGGCCGACCTCGTCTTCGCGCAGTCTGAAAAAGGTTTCTTCAGGCGTTTCGGCTTCAAGGCCTTCCTTAATCCGGGGATAGAGCTCACCCACGGCTCTGCGGAATTCGTTGGCATTTCCTGCCGGATAAAAAGGCCGGTCTTCAGTCAGCCGAACTTCTTCCCCCCGGTGAACCCTGTACACGTGATATCCCTGCCCGAGGTCGGTAACCTCATCATGATAGATATAGGCACCGTCTTCAGGCGTAAGGATACCAAACAGGTCCTGAGCGGAAGCCGGATTGAATGGCAGCATCAAACAGACACCCAACAGGGCGAATGTTCGCCAAAGCTGCCGGATACTTCCCTTTTTTTTGATCAGGTTGAACTGTTGCATGACGGACTTCAAAAAATTACTGGATTAAAATTAAACGGCGGACCGATGTTCCCCAGGGGCGGGATGCTTTCGGACACGGTGGTAGATAGCATGGATGAATTGGTTATGCGAACCTTCACTACTACATCGGGGAGATTGCCCGAACCTACTCCGGGGTCGTAATCCAGGCTAAGCTCGGCAGTGCCGGTATGCGGTTCTTCGTAGTACGCTACTTCATGCCACTGTTCAAGCACCTCGTTGCTGCTTCCGGATTGATCCTCAAGTCGGACCTCCACCATTCTGACCCCGGATACCGCATCCGTAATATTTTCGATATCCACGGTTATTTCTCCGGATGTATGGCCGGTGAGTGAAACTACCGGCTCTTCGGGCGGCTCGTTATCTATAACGAACGGTCCTTTGGTCACCACTTCGGAAGTCTCGCCCAGTACATTTATTCCGCGAATGCTGATGTAATGTTCTTCTCCTTCGGGAATCTCAAAATCGAAGATAGGGAAAAACGGGGCATGGGTGTAATCGCCCGGATGAATCATGCCGGTATTGGCATAGTCCACATCATCATCCTCGGGCCACGGGCGGATGTCGTCCTCGCCCGGAGAGGTTCCGATGGCGTACTGGTGTCCCAGCATCGGCACGGTTGGTGTGTAGGACCTGCGCGTGATATAGGCCCGCTGCTGCATACCGAAGCGAATGATTTCCATTTCGGGAGTATCCGGCGGACTTGGGTCGAAGGGTACGCCCGGTCCGGCTGTCATCGCATCGCTTTTCAGGTCGGCATGGTTTACGGCGCGGACGTGCACATAAAGCTCATCCTCAAACGAAAACTCCGATATTCCGTTTTCCCCGCTGGAAATTTCCATACCCGGATCATCAGTCGTGGCAGCCTCCTGATCAAACATGAAATCAGCAGGTTCGCTGTCTTCACTCACGTACAGCTCATAGTGGCTTACACCCGAAATATCATCTTCAGATGCCTTCCAGTTCATCGTACCGAGTGAAGGGGTGTAATCGTTGATATATATCAGACCGGTCTGTTCGATGATATCAAGCGAATAATCCGGGAAATTCTGGCTGTAAGGGTTAACCGGGCCGGTATCAGGCTCGTCTCCTCCCGGCGGCAGGAAAATGAGGCCTCCGCCCATATATTCGGGCGGATCAAATGGAGGGAGATCAATTACCGGTTCCGGCTTAGTAGGCGGTGTATCGTCGTAAATCACGGGCCGGGCGTGATTTACTCCGTTCATCTGTTCGTTGATGTTATAGGCCAGCACCGAAACAAAATAGGGCTGATCCGGCTGCAGATTGATGATCTGGGTTTGGGCTTCAATCTTCTCCGTGAAATCGCCGGGTTCATCAGGATTTTGCTCAACTTCACCTATCAGCAGAGATTCCTCCACAATGTTATCATCACCATAGGTTGAGCCCACGAAGTATCGGTACTCCCCGATACTGGTTTCCGGCTCGCGCACCAGTGCCATGATGTTGATGGTTTCCTCATCGATGGTAAAATAGGCTTCCTGATTAGGCACCACTGGCTCAAAACCCATAGGACCGAATGTGTATCCACCGCCCAGATATTCAGCGACCGGATAATACGGGCTCAAATCCACCATCACTTCTTCCGGAGCACTGGTTTTGCCTTGAGTAATATTCGCTCCGGATTGCGTACTCTGACCATCCGGGCCGACCGCCATAGAAAAACCTACGTTTTGCCGGGTAAGGATTCCACCTTCGCTGCGTACCCTTAAATCCAGCTCCACATGCCTGGTATTATCATCAGTATCTGTGCCCAGGGATATATTGCCTTCATCAACTTCAACACCTGACTGGAAGTAGGAATAATAGGTGAAATAATCCGGCTTGCCGATACTGATATGCTGACCTGTAGGAGCCTGAGGCATGCTGCCTGCAGGATGATCTTCAACAAGCAGGCTGATGTCGGCAATGCCGGCCGGGTGGGTGGCATCCCAATGGATATCGGCTTTTCCGAAGTAGTGATGTTCTTTTTTTTGCGTCTCAACCGTGATGGATGAAAGATCGGGGGCTTCCAGAGAAGAAAGGATTTCTTCCCGTTTAGTCTTGAACTCCAGGAAATTCTCATCCTCGCTGAAATCTGCACCGTGCTCATCTTCGGCTATTTCCCGGATTTGAACATAGTTATCCACGATATGGTAGAGATTGGATAGCATATTGGATTTCAGGTCGTAGAAGTCGTCGATCAGCGCGGAGTTAACTTCCATCAGGTCTGTAACCGACTCCCGGTAGTCCATGTGTTCATCGCGGTACTCATTCAGTAAAAACTCTACCTTGGTATCCACATATTTCTCGCTTCCAAGGCGGTGAATATCCACCCAGAGGTTCCGGATATTTTGTTCAACAGGGTCGAAATCGTCGATCTCGCCGGACGGGCCTAAATTCTCAACAGTATAGACTCCGCCTATCGTGCTCCAAGCTTCCCATTCGTTATCGTCGTTTATCCTAAAATAATAACCAAAATAATCCGGGTCATTTATATACCCGTTTATATCCACGCCCGGCTCAAAATCGTCGAATACTTCCTGGGCGTCCGGATAGTCGCTGAAATTGTATGGCGTGTCGGCCGATGTGGCACTTTCCATCAGATCCTGAATAAGCCTCACCCGTTCTGCTATCATGTGGCGTTCATCATCGAATGTATCCGGATCGTCAAACCTGTTTTCATGCGCATCAATCAGGTTTTGGAGCATATAATGAACCGCTCCGTCGTAGCGGTCTCCGCCGTGTATGAGATGTATAATCATGGATACATTTATGCGATGCCAGTACCGGTTGGCCTGAAGCGCAAAGTAGCGGTCCA
Organism: Balneolia bacterium; assembly: GCA_003566395.1. Taxonomy (GTDB): domain Bacteria; phylum Bacteroidota; class Rhodothermia; order Balneolales; family Cyclonatronaceae; genus Cyclonatronum. The sequence continues at coordinate 4,094 of PXDL01000483.1, forward strand.
CTTCGGTCAGTGTTTCGGCAAACCCCTGGGAAACCGAGTTTACAGACGGTATCTGCAGAGTTAAAGGAAAACCACCGGGCATTACTCCTTCAAAGTGTATAGCGCTGAGCAGGTTATCCATTTCCTCCAGGTTCTCTTCGATGATGTTTACCACCTCAACCACCTGATCATCCAGTTCATCAAAAACTTCGGTGAGTTCATCCATGCTCATCGACTGCTCCTGTGCCTTGGTTTCATCAATGCTGAATTGAGGAATGCTTCCGGGCACCAATGGTTGATCTACATTACCGGTTATGGTTACCGGTGATGAAGCCATTTTGCTTATCAGCTCATCTCTTAGGTCCTGTGCCTCGGATTCGTACTCAACTGCTTGAACCACGGCATTCTGTAGCCGCTCGATCGTATTTTCTCCCAGGGTTTCAAGCATTTCCATATTGCCTTCGGCGGTGTTCCGGGCAGCGATCCAATCGAGTGATTCCGATCCTCTCAGGTCGGCATCATCCCGTAAACCTGTAAGGTTAAATCCGGGGGCCGCTTCATCTTCATCGCGTAGCGTTGATGCATTTCCAAATGCATAGCCATCTTCGAGAACCTGGTGAGGGGTGTTGCCGGCTCTCACCTCATTCATGAGCATAGCCCACTTCCAAATCGCTTTTTGGGTGTCGGATGCCCGGCGCAGATTGTAACCGGCCTGCGCAAGGTCCTGGTCGGTAAACTCCACACCCGGAGCACTAACCATAGCAAGTTCAGACTCGATGCTATCCAGGGTCTCGGTTATCATATCCTCAAATTCCTGAGCCTGATCCTGAGCCTTCTGTACCGTGTTGGCATCCGGGCCCGGTTCGCCCCGACTTCCGGTAAGATTTACCGAAGGATGGGTCCGCACGCGGAACCAGCCGTCCGTACATTTTCCGAACGGACCCAGGCCGGCACAGGCTTCACCATACCCGAAGAACTCATAATCCCCGGAGCCTCTCCGCACAAAGGCCGCCTTGAAGGTCGCCTCTCCGGAAAGTATCACAAGGCTTGCCTCGCCGTTGAAAATTGCATAGGCGCCGAGTGGAATTTCGACACCGTCGTAGGTAAGATACCAGAGCGAACCGGTTACCGAGGCCGTTATGGAAATCGGACCTGCTGAAAATCCGGTTCCGAATCCGGCCTCAATCAGAAAGCCGTCGTTACTGGCCAGCAGGAGGTTGTCGTTGCTGTCCATAATGCCCAGCAGATCTACATAGAACCAGCCTTTCAGCGCCCACTCGATACCAGCTCCGGATTCCGTGAGCATAAACTGTGCACCCGCACCGGCGTCAATTATGGGCGAGAACTCCATAATGGTTTGTAGCGACACATTCATGGTGAAATCACCGGCACGACTTACGCCTGCGAAGAATATACCACCGGCCGTGAGTGTGGAGCCGTCCATACCCAGAATGTGGCCGTCGGCATCTATCGCAAAACTCAGGTTCGTGATTTCAATAAAGGTTGAACCCGATACAATACTGGAACCACCGACGCCTATCAAATCAAGTTCGGCATAAAGCATCACGGCAAACTTGAAATCAACTTCTTCGTCGAAATTGCTGTTGTCGGTAGGCCTGCCGGATGACTCCCGCTCAAGATCGCCCGGTGGAGGCGGACGAAAATCGTTGGCTGCATCAACCACATCGTTAATTATCTGGGTATCGGGCCGATAGAAAAAGCCGCCGCCAAACCCTGATACCGAAAGTATGCCCGGCACCACTTCAAAGCCGGTTCCTGCACTTACGGCAGTAAAGAAGCCGAATGTAAGGTCGCCATCGCGCCGTCCTATATTTCCCACGAACATTGCGGCCACATCGGTTCCGCCAAAATCGATATCCACGCTTCCGGCGGCCATCAGCCCGGTCGTTGAATTATATCTAACTCCGGCTGTGGCCTCAAATGAGTCGCCCAGCTCAAAGCTGAAGTCCTGCATTTTAAAGGCTGTGGTACCGTCGGCTTTCCGGTAAAACAGAACCTGCCCTATGCCCCCCTGAAATGTGGCGGACTCTGAATCAGAATCTCCTCCTATCCTCAGATTAAGGGCTGAGGTATCACTGGAATTTTCACAGTTGCCGAAACAGAGATAATCGGTTACCGAAATAGTCTGCATTGAAGGGTCGGAACCTGCAAGATCGTCCTGGCTGAGATCAAATCCGTCGGGCACATCTACATCGAAAGGGGAGTCTTCCGATCTGTAATCGAACTCGCCCAAATCCAGGCTCATAATACTCAGAAGGTCGAAGGTAGCCGTTCCGTCGAAGCTGCCTGTTTCCTTGAATCCACCGGAGTCCATTACAATACCGGAGAAGCCGGCTTTACCGCTTATGACCGATAGCCCTATTCCCGCTTCGCCGCTCAGGTTAATTTCAAAACTGTCGGTCGTCGATGACGCAACCTCGCTAAATACGGTTACTTCCAGCACGCTTCGCTCGAAGGAAAATTCGGTATTACCGGTCACATCGTATTCAACCAAATTTAACCTTCCGCCTTTCACGGAAATACCGGGCTGATTTTCAATATCGCCGGCTTCACCCAGCCAGATGCGCTCCTGCCCGTTACGGCTGATGTGGGCGTTCAGGGCAATATGAGTTTCCCCGATACTTGCGGGGTCCAGATCAAAAAGCAGGTCGGTTAGCGTGAACGTAAATCCGTAGCCGAGTTCTATATCTTCTTCGTCTTCAAGATCGAAATCGAACTGGGAGTCTGCAGGAACTTCGGTCGCGATATCAACGCTGTTTTCATCATCCCGGCTTATGCTGATATCGAGCAGACCTGCCCTGTTTATCGGGTCGGGGATAAGGATACCGACTCTGGTTGAGGCTTACAGTCCGTCTTCTGTGCTGTAGCCCACGCCCGCGTTAAGCAGGGTGAGGTATTCTCCCAGAATTTGCACCTCGCCCGTTTCTATGGAAATGTCGAACTCTCCACTGGTAGCCGCGGTGAGATCCTCAAAACCAATCTCTTCCCCCAGAAAAAGCACTTCGCCCTGATCAACCGAAGCGGAGAACACCCCTTCTGATATTGAAATTGCCGGATTTGAGATAAATCCTTCCACCGCGCCGTCAAGAAAGTTGAACTCCTGATCAGGCAGTTCGGCCGTGGCATCGCCCAGCCCGAAAACCGCCGAGGGAGAGGATTGCAGATTTTCAACACCAAGCCGAAGGTCGGCCACCGAAAAGGAGAGGTCTTCACCAATCATTTCTTCAAACGATACCGCCCCGCTGATTTCCACAATGAGGGCGTCATCGCTCAGCATCAGCTCGAAGGGCTGATCCTGATCAAAATTCAATACGGCACGGCCGAGTTCCGCCGACGGGAGGTCACCGCCTGCTTCTGCATCCAGGTTCCAGCCGCCGGGTCCGTACCCTCCGCTCAGGAAAAGCGGGAAATCTTCATCTTCGTCGGTATTGAGCCACGATGTTTTCAGGGCTCCTGCTATTTCAAGCCCGGCAGGGGAGTTGAAGCTCAGCTTAGCTCCGTAGAGTCCGGCCGTGAGCATATCCTCGCCCTGTGCCTGAAAATCCCGTGAAAGCGCGAATGCGAGGGCATCGTTGTAAGAGTTCGGCATTTCACCAAACGTGATTTCAGCCTCTTCTATGCCCGATGAGCTAATTGTTGTTTCCGCCGTAAGGGGTTCATCACCGAAAGCTTCCGGAGTTTCTACCGAAAGCACGGTGGTTAGCGTGGTTTGCCCCGCCTGATCTATACTGATCGACTCCAGCGAAACAGGCACATCAAGGGCAGGACCCAGATCCACGCTTGTTTGCAGGGTGATGTCGCCCCCGGTCGGGCGGTAATTGTCGTCGGTGGTCAGGGTGAAGGTCAGCTCAGCGGAAGGAACCGTGCCGTCGTCTGCTTCCAGCGCCGGGAAGTAGGCGGTAAGCGGACCGTCGGTGGTTTCAAGCGTATAGCCGTCAGTCCCGGACTCTACGTCAATCACCGGTTCGCCTTCACTATCCTTGATTACCACATAGGCGATATCTGAGGAGGGCAGCCCGAGCGTATCCGGCAGCAGACTTATGATGGCGTCCGAAAAGTCGAAGCCGTCGGAATCATAGATGGCCAGCAGATTTTCATCACCCTGCTCGTCATCGCTGTAAATCATGGCGCGGCCGGTTTCCACCTCAGGAGTGTCCAGGCTGTAGGTAAACCCGTCTTCAAATGCGGCCGAAAGGGCCAGGTACTCCTCACCCTGATAAATGAGAGAAGCTCCGGCCTGACCCGTAAAGCCGAGTCCGGATGCATCAAGTACGACCATACTTTCAGTTCCCATCACCAGGGCATCGGTATCGGGCGTAAACTCGTCTGGAGATTCCGAAATGGAGGCCGAAAGCGGCGACATGCTCACCATAAGTCCGAAACCGGAGGAAATCTCCGCGTTACCGCTTTGGATGGAAAAACCGGGAATTCCGAAAGCCAGCTCGTTAAAAACCACGCCCACCGAAGTTGCACCGGCATCTAATTCTCCCTGGGCGTCTATCATAAAACCCTCTTCGGATATAGTGGCTTCATTTACCTCAAACTCCATAAACGAGGGGCCGTCAGCCGGCGGCAGGTTCATCGTGAAAGGCTGGGTGACGGCAATTTCTCCGTCGGTTATTTCACCCTGAAGAATATCGATCGTCAGGGTTCCCTGAGCCGCAAACGGACCGGCAGGGCCTTCAAGCTCGGCGGTCATTCCGCCTTCGAACTCTGCCTGCTGTTCATCACCTGTATAATTCAGGGTGAAGGTGCCCGTGTCGCCTGACAGGGTTACCGGCCCGAATGAAAGCGAACCGCAGGGCTCAAAGTTTTCGAGTGAACCGCTAAGGCCCTCACCGGCCACAAGGTTGAATGAAAACTCGGCGTCCATTTCGCAGGCCGGTTCGGGCGTGCTGAAAAACGGGATGTCTGAAATATTTCCGTTCAGCGAAAGGCTCACATCCTGCACGGTCTCACCGGCTTCTTCAATGATATCAAGCGCACCGGATGCGGCCGTTATGTTCAGCTCCGGGGCATCTTCCACGCTCGGCACGAGTGGTATTCCGATACCTTCCCCGAAATCGAACGGAAGCATTTCACCGGACAAAAGGCCGTCCTGAAAGCTGACATCGGAGAACGTAAAGCCGTCGGGCGGATTCAGCGCGCCGTTGGCAAAATCCGGCAGATGAAGCTCCAGATCGAGCAGCGGACTAAAATCAGGCAGCTCACCTTCCATCCAGTTGAACGTCAGGCCGCTGTCGGTACGCAGGCCAAGCAGTTTGAAGGCAAACCCTGCAAGCTCGAACTCCGGCATGGTAATGCCGCCGAAGCTGTCTTCGTGGATATCGAGTTCCGGAATGGTTATGCCGCTTTCAGTCAATACAAGGTCTTTCAACGGAACCAGGAAACTCCCCGGATTGGACATGTGAAACGCCAAAGATGCATCCAGATCGATTTCCCACTCCCAGCCGTCATCTGCATCATATCCGAGAAACGGAATAGCGTTGATGCCGTCCAGATTCAGCGAAAGGCCGGAAAAATCTATGGAGACGGGATTTTCAGGGGTGAAGCCTTCCGTACTGTTCATATGGATACCGTCCGGCCGAAAATTGAAGGCCAGGTCGGCCATAGCTTCGGCGGCATCGCCCTGCCCGAGCATAAGTTCGGACTCGATACTAAAGTTGAAATCCGGAGGCCCGGTTCCCAGAAGCGGCATCACAAAGTCACCTGTCAGCTCTTGTATGCCAAGCTGAATATGGTCTGTATTACCCAAAAAGGGCACCCTGCCGTCAAGTCCGGTCTGATCAAAAACACCGGTAAGGAGTCCGTTGCCGGACAGGGTCATCAGCATTTCTCCGGCATCGGAAACGGCCTGATCGAAAAGTACAAAATCACCCAGCAGCTGAAGGTAATCTCCGGAATCGGAAAGCTGATCGGTTTCACCGTAACCAAGCTCGCGTAAATGAAACGGAATGCCTGCATCATCCATCAGATCGGCAATAAAGCCGTCCTGATCAACCACGGCGGAAAAATAGCCGCTGTCCACCTGGAAGTTTCCGGGCGTGGCCGTAATCACAAAATCCTGAAATTCCACACCCGTGACCGCCGGCGGGTTCGTTGCATCAAGGGCGGGAATAAAAAGCTCAACCGGCGTGCCCGGAATGGTACTCAGTCCGATAAGTCCCGGCTCGGGTTCATCCACATTCACCAGCAGGTCGCCCTGATCATCGCGGAGCCGGAGATAGGCCACGTTTGTGGAGGGAACCGGTAATTTTCCAGGAAGCATCTCTTCGGCAAAACCCGAAACAAGCAGGTGCACACCGCCGGGGCTTAGTCTTGCAATCGGGGTATCGGCATAGATGAAATCCGCGTACCCGTCTTTCACACCAAACGGACTCAGGCTGAGCGCGAAATCGCCCGAAAACTCAACACCGAGGTTGCCGTAGTCGAGGTCATCAAGCAATAGCTCCGCGGAGGCGTCGCCCGAAGTTGAAAGCCCGGATGACCCGATGCTCACTTCCGTGCCAAGCTCCATATAAATGCCCTGTGCCGGTAGCTGAGGCGTTTCATCGCCTTCATCTGGCAGCGGCACGGCTTCAAATTGTGGTGAGTCGAGCCCCTCATCAAACGAGAGGATAAAAGCAAAGCTGCGATCGAACAGAATGTCACCCGAGGTGATGCGCCGGCTTTCCAGCTCGTGGGTTACTTCATCAAAGGTGGTTCCGATCGTTTCATCACCAATTAAAAAATCGTTGCGGCCGTCTATATGGAAGCCGTCCAGATCAACGGAGGCTTGACTTATCTCAAACGTCAGCACCGGATCGCCGGACGGAATGTTCCAGGTGAAAGGCCGGTCGATCAGAAATTCAAGTTCCAGAAACTCGGTGTTGATGATATCATAGGTAAGGCTTCCCTCTGCCTGTTGTTCATCGCTGAATTCGAGCGCGGCTTCGGCGCTTACGGATGCCTGTTGCGAGCCTTCTTCTTCATCGAGCGTGAGCTCAGCCGTAGAAAAAAGAGCGTCGAACGGCCCGACAGGAATTCCGCACCCTGTTTCGGTGAAATCCACCGTACCGGTTAGTACACCGTTCCGGACTCCCA